>JAJYQZ010000071.1 GCA_021794335.1 bacterium | reverse complement strand
AATAGGTATGATTAACTGTTTGCTTTAAATTATGCAGGGTGAGCATTCCGGCAATTTGAAACGGCTGGATTAGCATATCTTCTTCGAGGCTTAAGAGTTCTTTGCTTTTTGAGCAAATATATACGGCCGGTGAATTTTTTAGCAAATCGATAAGATTTTCGGTTATTAAATCCTTAAATTTTTTATCTATACGGGGATTTTTGGCTATATTTTTTGTATAAAGCAATGGAGACTTAGCCATACTGAATATGTAAACCTTATTTTCCATAACAGCTAAAGTTCTCGCAAATATTAGGCCGGCTATACATTTTTCCGGTTCCGTTTCGGGGTCGGCAAGCTGGACTATCAAAATTTTTTCGTCTTCCATTCCGCTTTATATAATATTTTAGTTATATTTTTTATGTAAATATTCTTTAAGCCAGTCTTTTAAGCGCGTTCTTTTTAACTTAAACAGTTCGTCCGTCCCGCTCATATCTCCGCCGCAAATATTATCATGCTTTAGCATCCTAATTTGGTCGGATGTTATCGGCAGATTTTTAATAACGGGCAATGGTAATCTTTCAAAAATGCCTAAGGATTTTTCTGCTATAAAAGAAGGCGTATGAAGTTTTAATTTCTTGGGAGGAGATAATTCCATAATTAAATCTATTATGCCTTCGAAGGTGTAAACATCCGGGCCGCATAGTTGAAAAACCTTACCAACCGCCTTTTCGTTATATAAAGAATTGTTATATGCATCGGCAATGGAAAAAACATCTATCGGAGCAAATTTAGTTTCTCCCGTTCCGATTATCGGAACAAACGCCCTTGTTTTTACTAAGCTTATGAGGTCGTCAAAAAAAGCCGCGTTGTCCCCAAAAATCAAAGAAGGTCTGAAAACCGTCCATTTTAAACCCGAATTTTTAACAAGCGCTTCACCCTCATATTTTGTGGAAAAGTATTCGGAATCACTAACTGCTGCGCCAAGCGCGCTCATATGGATAAATCTGTCTATGCCGTTTTTCTTTGCCAAATCCAAAAGTATCCCCGCATAATCCACATGAACCTTTTGAAATGAGAAATCCGGCTGGCTCCTTATTATCCCGATAAGGTTTATTATTGCATCAAATTTGCTACCGGACAAAAAACCGTTTACGGCATCTTTATCTTCAAGGGTTCCTTCAAAAACTTCAAAGCCCTGTTCTTTTAATTTTGGAATTTTCTTTTTATTGCGCTCTAAAAGCGTAACGGAAGCGCCAAAAGATTTAATTTTTTCGGATACCGCCGAGCCGACAAACCCGGTTCCGCCGGTAATAAAAACCTTCATATTCTTCCCTCTATAACGGAGGCTCAAGACTTAAACCTCCAAAAACTAAATTATTCTTTAATTTTGCAATAGAAAATATTTAGATGTTTCTTTTATATGTAAATACTGGATTCCCGCTTTCGCGGGAATGACGATAAGGGAATTTAAACTTTAACCCAACGGGTGTCCCAACCCGCTTCAGCGGGAATCCAGAAAATTAAACTTCTATTGCAAAATCAAAGTTATTTTATTTGCTTGTAATTAAAATAATGAATAGCCTCTATATACCTGACGGTTCCGGTCTTTGACCTCATAACAACGGAGTAAGTCTTTGCTCCGCCTTGAAAAAAATCCACGCCCTTAAGATAATCGCCTCCGGTAACGCCGGTTGCAACAAATATGACATCGCCTGCGGCAAGCTCGTTAATATTATATATTTTATTAAAATCTTTTATTCCCATTTTTACGGCTCGCTCTTTTTCCTCCTCGTTCCTGAATGAAAGCCTACCCTGCATATCTCCGCCGACGCATCTTAACGCCGCGGCGCCAAGAACGCCTTCGGGAGCGCCGCCGGTACCCATAAGGACATCTATTCCGGAATCCTCTTTTGCCGTTGCTATAGCGCCTGCGACATCTCCGTCCTGAATTAACTTAATCCTTGCTCCGGTTTTTCTTACCTCTTCTATTAAAGCCTTGTGCCTTTCGCGGTTAAGGATAATAACGGTTATGTCCTCGACATACCTGTTTAAAACCTCCGCGATTCTGTGAAGATTTTCGGTTGGGGACAAATTAATATCTATAACTCCTTTTGCCTTAGGACCGACGGCTATCTTCTGCATATATGTATCCGGGGCGTGAAGAAAGTTTCCCTCATCGCCTATTGCCATAACGGCAATGGCATTCGGAGCGCTTGTCGCGGCCAATGTCGTTCCTTCTAAAGGATCAACGGCTATATCGACCTTTTGTCCTTTTCCGCTTCCCACTTTTTCTCCGATATAAAGCATGGGGGCTTCGTCTCTTTCACCTTCCCCTATAACGATTGTTCCGTCAACATCTATATACTCGAGGGAGTTTCTCATCGATTCAACCGCGGCCCTATCCGCCGCCTTTTCATCCCCTCTGCCGATAAACCTTGCAACGGATATGGCGGCATGCTCCGTAACCCTGACAAATTCGATCGTTAACGCTTTATCATCCATAACTCCTCCCCTGCTTATTCATCGGAAAATTATAGCTCGGAGACCCCGCCCGTGAGGGCGGGGATATATTTCTATTTGTGTTTTAAAAAACAAAGTTTTTTAGCAAATAGAAATGGCTATTCTCCAAGTTTTAAATGGTTCAATTAATTTTAAATCCGTATATTTAACGGAAGCGTCGATTTTCTCTCCAGTTAAGCATCTTATATCAAAATATCCCGACGACCTTAACCCGTATATAAAATACTCTATTTTGCCGCATATTACCTTATCCCACCTGCTAAAGCCGAAAGCCCGCTTGATAGTATTGACTTTCCTCTTGCCGCCCTTTAATAAATTAGCTTTAAATAAAGAACGGTTGCATTTGCGGACAAACTTTATGAAATAATTGCCGCTTACTCTTTCTTGAACCGTTCCGCCCGCTATACAGAAAGCGTCGTTAGTATGGGACTTCTCTAACTTAAGAGCTATTCTACCTGATTTGGTAATATAACCGTAGGTAACGCTAACAATATTGTTAAGCTCTCTTAGTCTATCTACTATTTTCCAGCGCAATATAGACATTACCGTCTCCGCCTTAAAGCCTTTAAACTTCTTAACCTTTAGTTCTATCTTGCCCTCGTGATACGCCTTGTGGCAGGTTTCGCACAAAGTGAGCAGGTTATCCTGCTTGTCCGTCCCGCCGTCAGTTCTGTGCGTAATATGGTGAACATTAAGGATTTTGTCCTTCGACTTCCCTTTGCACGACTGGCAGATATGCCCGTCCCTGTGTAATACATACTCCCTGACGTTCCAGAAGTCTTTCTGTTCGCCGTTCTGGTATTCTACGCCGGATATATCTGGGTTTTTGAGCTTTTGAATATCGAAAGCGGCGGCTTCAGCTGTAATTGAACTAACCGGCAGTACGGAACTAACGAAATTAACAGCTTTAATATGACTATCTAATTTATGCTTAATAGACGGAGCCAGCCAACCCTCTGGTCTTGTTCTGTTGTTAAAACGAGACTTGCGGTACCACAACCTATTCCTGCGTGTTCTGCGGTATTGCCTGCGTTCCGACAACAGCTTCGGAATATCCGTCCTTAATTCTACTTCGGAACTAAATAACTCCTTATCGTCAGATACGGCGGATAGCCCTACATTCTTATATCCGGTATCCACGCCGAGAGTTACGGGTTGGACTTGACATTCGCAATCCCATTCCAGTTGTATCGTAAACGGCGTTCTTTTAACCACTCTGGCCTTGCCGTCCCTCAATAACTTCCTTGTTTTAGCTTCCTTGCACGGCATTAACGGCTCGCCGTCTTTACTTAAAACATACACTAACATAATGTTTTTAAAACCTCCTGTTAGTTAAAGTTACTTGCGCATCGGGGTCGTTATAAAGGCTTGTTATGTCCGCCTCACTGCGTATTACCCTCTAACGCTGTTTAAAGGCGGACGATAGAGCTACGGACTTGCGCAATATCCGTAGGTATCCTGACCCGAATAACTTCTGCTTGCCACTCCGTCGGACATAAAGCCGTTGGCTTTATAAACATCCGACTGCGTATGCAAGCCCCCTTATCAACCGGCTCTTTCAAGCCCCGCCCGTGAGGGCGTGGGTGGTTGACATACATTATATCTTTTATGTTTTGCCCCATTATACCTTATATTTTATCCTAAAACAAGATATAGGCGACCCACTTAATCCTGAAGTGGAAAAAAAAGTGAAAAAGGGGTCTAAAGGGAAAAAGGGGTCTGATTTATTTTCGGAAAATAAATCAGACCCCTTTTTCCCTTTTTCACCTTTTCGTTGGTAAATTTTACCCGCGCTCAGGAACCCCGTCATATTCATGTAAGTGCGGAGCTAATCTCCTGAAAGGCTTTTCTCTCATCCATTCCTCGAAAACCTGACCGACAAGTCCGCAGGAGCGGGCAATTATAAAAAATCCTTTGCCGAGCCTGTAATCGAATCCCATATCGGAAATTATTGCCGCAATGCAGCCGTCAACATTAAGCGGAAGTTTCTGTTCCGGTTTTTTCAGCCTGAATTCATCCGCAATTGCCGCGGCAAGTTTAACATAATTGCCGCCGAAGTTCAAATCTCCGGCAACATCTAAAAGTCTTTTTGTCCTCGGGTCAACCGTATGCAATTTATGACCGTAACCTGCGAGCCTTTTTTTGTTTTTAATTGCGTCATCTACGATATTTTTCGCCATTTCTTCGATGCCCGCATCCGAGAGGTCTTCTTTTCCCTTCAAATAATCCTGAAACATCCTGGCGGCTTTCTCTATCGCTCCCCCGTGCGCATCGCCGAGAGTCAATATTCCTGCGGCAACCGCGGCATTCAGTGAATTTCCCCCCGAAAATACCGTTCTTGCGGCAACGGCTGAAGGTGTTGCAATTCCCGCATCTATACTTGAAACAAAAATGGCATCTAACATTTTTGCCTCGTTTGGCGTAGGCATTTCACCTTTTAAAAGCAAAAAACAAACCTCGGCATAGGATTTATTTCCGATTAAGTTATCGAGATTGTAGCCTCTTATAAGAATCTTTCCATCCTGATTGGATGTAATGGCAGTTCGCCATTCCTTCTGTGAATTTGCTTCGGACATAGATTTAAACTCCTTTTATTTTTATTATGCATTGATTTTAAAACAACGCCTCCCTTAGCCGGAGCCGCGCAGAAGAAACTAAGGGAGAATGAATTATATTTCTAAATATTGCCGACCCGGCTTACTTTAATGTGCTATATAAGGGTCTGACATCGCTGGATGAGCTATCCTCAAAATCCCTTTTAACTCCGAGGGAAATCAATGCGTTAACAAGCTCGTGGTAAAATTTAGCGACTTTGATTGTGCCTGTTTTCTTTCCTACTTCCTCGAGCATTTTTATCTTATTCGTTGCCTTTCCCATACCTCTTTCTACGATTGCGCCTGCATGTCCAAAAGAAACCCCTTCGGGCATCATCTCCTGAAAAACACCCGCGACAAAAACGGCTAAAGGCTTAGTATAGCCGCCTTTGGCAACCAGTTCGGCAACCTGTTCTTCATATGTGCCGCCCGGTTCTCCCATTATAACGCAAGCCTGAATATTTTTGTCTTTTTCCAGTTCGGGCAAAACATCCGCAAATGTCGTGCAGGCTATAACATCGCCTCCCACTGCCAGCGCCATATATATACCGAAGCCCCTTCTTTTAAACATTTCTGATGTGGTAACGGTAAGACCGCCGCTTTTTGAAAGAACGACTATAGAGCCGTCTCTAAAAGCAACGCTGGGGTCTTTTCCCCCGATTGCACCAATCCTGCCTACAGACGGAACAAAACATCCTAAGGATGTCCCGCCGATAATCGTAACTCCTTTTTCTCTCGCAAGTTCGTAAATTATGATGGAATCCCTGATAGGAACATGTTCCGTAATGATGTACATTAACTTAATGCCGTTATCGATTAATTCATAAACGGCATCGAGCACGGAAGTGGGAGGGACATATATAAGACCTGTATTTACCGACTGCTTTAATTCCTTAACTTTCAAAGCTTCTTTTACGGTATCGAAAACGGGAACAGGGCAGTCATCTTTAAGAACTGTTCCGCCTTTTCCCGGAGTTACTCCGCATTTTACTATACCTGGATAAAGTTTTTCTGATTCTATAACAACTTGAGACGCTTCTCTACCCGTGATGCCGATTACAATAACACCCGTTCCGTCGTTTAAATACTTAGTGCCTTTACCGCTTCGCTCTTGGCCTTCGGCCCCGTGAAGTTTTTTCAAAACTTTCATAGAATTAATCTCCAATCATACCATATTTTTAGATTTTAAAATCTCATAAAGCTTTTGCGGAGCCTCCGTAAGCGGGAGTTCCGAATCGTATATCACGCCGTTTATATTATTTTTTACAAAAGAGTCGTAGAGCATCTTTAATCCCTTTTGATATTCGGGACCGCTTCTTCTGACGACCCATACTAAACCTTCGGGAAATGTTCCGTCCTTTTTCATCTCCTCTATTGCGGAAACAAGACCTTCGCCGAGCGTAACATCTATTCGCGTATTGCTTGCCGTTCCGCCGCACACCAAAATGGCTTTTAGGCCGGGCTTGGAAAGAATGATTTTAGAAATTTTGTTCATCTTTTCCGCCGGCGGATTTCCGCCGATATCGGTAAGGTTTGCAGGCTTCATTCCCAGCGCGAAAACCGTTTCTGCCGTGATAGTCGAACCGCCGCCCCCAAATGTCATCATTCCTATGTCGCCGTCTAATTCAACATAAGAACCTGCTTTCCCCCTGTGGTCGTCTCTGTCTATTAAATGGGCCGCCGCTTCCCTTTCGGTAAGAGGTCTTCCCATAGCGCCCCTTGCGGTATATATTTTTGAAGGCGCGATTCTCGCATCGTCGTCTATCATCGTTACCGCATCTATTGCAAGAATCTTTTGTTTTTCGGAGTTTGCCTTATCGCCTGCAATAATTAACGGATTTACCTCTAAAAGCCGGGATTCCGAATTCCAGAATCCCTTATACATATTGGCAATAACCTCGGAAAGCTGTCTCAATACCGCTTTGTCGTCAAATCCGATTTCAACTAAATATTCCCTGACTTTATACGGAAAAAGTCCTTCGAGCGGATTTATTTCAAAGGTAAATATCGTCGACGGATCCTGCTCCTCGATGTCCACCCCGCCCTGAAGCGAAATGACAAAAACCGGACGCCTCGGTTTTGACGAATATGTAAAGCTAACATATAGCTCCTTTATTATAGCGGCCTTTTCCTGTATGATGACGCTTACGGGTTTTTCACCGTAAACCTCTGTCTCCATTAAAGCGCTAACATGCTCGTTTGCTTCGTCTCCCGTTTTTGCAAACTTAACGGCGCCGGCTTTGCCTCTTTTTCCGACAAGTACCTGCGATTTAACTACGACATCGCCGTGCTGCTCCACAAAATCCGATATATTTTGTCCGGGATGCTGAACGACTAAATACTTTGGAGTAGGGACACCGTATTTTTTAAATATGGTGTCGTATGTTTCATATTCGTAAAGTTTCATAAATAATCCTCGTTTTAACTTATCAATCGGCATTCCCGCTAAGCGGGAATGCCGTCTTAATTATTTTTTACATATTCTGGGCAATTCTTTCCGCAAATTGCGAACATTTAACCTCGGTAGCGCCTTCCATTTGTCTTGCAAGGTCATAAGTAACGTATTTCTGTTCTATCGTTTTGTTAATCCCTTTTTCTACAAGGTCTGCCGCTTCTTTCCATCCCATATGTATCAGCATCATAACCGCCGACAGAATTAAAGAACCCGGGTTTGCCTTATCCTGATTAGTATATTTAGGGGCAGAACCGTGCGTTGCTTCGAAAACGGCTATGGTATCAGACATATTTGCTCCCGGCGCCATACCAAGTCCGCCTACCTGCGCGGCTAAAGCATCGGACATATAGTCGCCGTTAAGGTTAGGCAATGCAAGAACGGAATACTCGTCGGGACGAAGAAGCGCCTGCTGGAACATAGAATCGGCTATTCTGTCTTTTATAATTATTTTGTTTGTGGAACCGGTAACTTCGGCTTCCGGAATTAACCTATCGCCAAACTCGGCCTTTGCAAGTTCGTATCCCCAGTCTCTAAACGCCCCTTCGGTAAACTTCATTATATTACCCTTGTGAACCAAAGTTACACTGGATTTGCCGTTATCTATGGCATACTGAATTGCTTTTCTTATAAGTCTTTTAGAACCAAAAGGTCCCATCGGTTTTATTCCGATACCCGCATCTTCTCTTATTTTTTCTTTAATCTTCGGGTCGATAGAAATTAAAAAATCTCTGAGTTTTTTGGCTTCCTCGCTTCCCGACCTGAATTCCACGCCTGCGTAAATATCTTCCGTGTTCTCCCTGAAAATAATCATATCGACTTTTTCTGGGTGCTTAACCGGCGATGGTATTCCCTTGTAATATTTAACAGGTCTTACACAGGCAAAAAGGTCCATCACCTGCCTGATAGTAACATTTAACGACCTGAATCCTCCTCCAACGGGCGTGGTGAGCGGTCCTTTAATGCTGACGGAATATTCTTTAAATGCGGTAATGGTATCCTCCGGCAGATACTGCCCTTCTCCATATTTCTCAACCGCCTTTTCTCCCGCATAGACCTCAAACCAGTTAATTTTTCTTTTGCCGTCGTATGCCTTTTTTACCGCGGCGTTGATAACGATATGCATTGCCCTCGTTAAATCGGCGCCGATTCCGTCGCCTTCGATAAACGGAATAATCGGATCATTTGGAACTTCAAATTTGTTTGGCCCTAAGACCTTAATTTTCGAACCTTCCTTAGGTGCTGTGAGTTTTTGATAAGATGCCATAGATTACCTCCTTATAATCTATTAATTATTAATGTTGTATAACTTTTATAGTACATATAAAAGCCGGAAATTTTATTTATAAACACAAATATCCACATGAAGGTATTGTATTATAAACTTTTATTTTACAGGAATTCTAAGCGCGATTAATTGTTAAAAGGCATAAATACACTCTGGCAAATATTTATCTTTACATGAAAAATTTAGCTACTAATGATTATAATAAAACATTTTTTTAAAATCAAGTAAAAAATTAAATATGTTAAATAAAATCCTGAAATGAATTCAAGAATCCTTTAAACAATAAAGAGCCAGAATTAAAAAATAAACCGCTGTT
>JAJYQZ010000170.1 GCA_021794335.1 bacterium | reverse complement strand
TAGGCATCTTTTTTGATATATTTCAAAAAGATGCCTATAAATAGTTATTATTTTCAAATTAAATTTATTTTAACGATTCAAGATACTCAGCCACAGTTTCAAGTTGAGCCGGTTTTAGAGCGTGGTTTGGCATCATTGTATTAGGATTATGAACCTTTGGGGTGTTGATTTGCACTTCAAGCCAGTGAATAGAACGGCCTTTAGTTCCTTCCTTCGATAAACTAGGTCCGATTGAACCGCCTTTGCCGTTTATTATGTGGCAGCCCGTGCAGCCTTGAGCATTAATAATTTTCATTGCAGCTGCTTCCAAATTTTTGGAACCGGCTTTTTTAGCAGCTTTTGGAACTGAAGGCATTTTCATGCCGGGAGCCATTGTAGTACTTGGGGCAGGCGCTGCCGGTGCAGGGGTTGTTTCTGCCGCATGTTTTGACGGGGATGGCTTTTGAGCGCATCCGTAAAGCCCTATACCAATAAATAATAAAAATAAAGCGGTAAATAAAACGGTTAATCCTTTTCTTGCTTTCAAGGTTTTTCCCTCCCTAAATTTTTAAAAATAAAAATTAAATAAAATAAAATTTTATAAACGCCAATTTTAAATATATTATATTTATTTAATTTTTTGTCAAGTTTAAATTTTAAAGCCGGTTTCTACTTCCGTAATATCCAGAATTTTCAACCCGTCGGGCAAAAAATAATTGATTAAACCCTTTAAATTATCCATCCCGTCAAGCGGCTTATTTTTTATTTTAATCGTCAAATATAAACTATCGCTTTCGCTCATAAATGGGATAGGATTGGAATAACTTATTTTTGGCTTGGGGCTAAATCTTGATTCTTTGTAGGCAATGGAAAGTTTTGCTATTCTAAAAACCCTGAGCAGTATTTTGGCGGTCTCAAGATGCCCAAGATATTTGATAACTCCCCTTTTCGAATATCTGATTAAAAGTTTAGAACCGGCTTTATTTTTATTATTGTTTTCGGTTTTTGGCGTATTAATAATATCCGCGCGGTTATCCATAATATCCATATCGTTTTTCCGCCTCTTATGCATTTTGATATTTTCTTCCCTTGACGAATAAACCGGGCTTATCTCTTCAAAGTCGCAGACCCCGCATAAACGGCAAACCTTTCTGCAATTTTCCGTCGATAGTCTCTCTTCTTCGCTTTGTTTTTCAATGCCGCCTACCCCGCCGGTTATAATATCTGAACTAAAATTATAAATTGAAATCGTATTCTGTTTATAGGCTTTTTTAAACTCGGACTTAAGATAATCCTTTTTAACCAATATATCTATAAAATCCCATGGCAAAGCGTGATTTAAATCCTTTTCATCGTAAAGATACCTGTTCAATATCTCGCCGCTGCTTATATTATCGAATGAATTTAATGCTTTAATCCATGCATCGAAATTAAACAACTTCATTTCGCTGTCATAAACCGCTCCAAATTTATAAGCCTTATAAATAATTTTCGAAGTAAACTCGTCGCCTCTGGAAATTAGCCCCTCTATAAAGCTGACCTTTGGGTCTTGATACCTTAGATTTACATTTATGGGCCGTAACGACTTTTTTAAATAATTAATCTTAAAGTTAAGTTCGGATGCCTTATTCATGGGATGCCATTGAAAAGGGGTATGCGGTTTAGGAACGAAGTTATTGACATTAACCGTTATATTTAAGCCTTTCGAAACCCGTTTTATCTTTAAAACTAAATCCTTAATGCCGTCGATATCGGAAATCCTTTCGTAAGGCAGTCCAATCATAAAATATAATTTAAGATTCTTAAAGCCTTTTTGGGATAAATTCTTAACCTCCTCAAGTAAATCGTCCCCCGATATATTTTTATTTATAATATCCCTGAGCCTTTGGGTTCCCGCCTCGGGGGCGAGGGTGAAATTAGTCTTTTTTACTTCGGCGGTTTTTTGTAAAATTTTTTCGCTAAGGGAGCCTATCCTCATTGAGGGAAAAGACATAGATACCTGTTTGTCTTCGCTCAAATACGATAATTCGTCCAATAAACCGTTAATGTCGGAATAATCGCCCGTCGATAAAGACGATAGCGAAATTTCGCCGAGTCCCGTATCGTCGATGCCTTTTTTAATTATTTCAACAACCGTCCCCTTTTTCCGTTCCCTTACCGGTCTATAAATATAGCCGGCCTGGCAAAACCTGCATCCGGACGAACAACCCCTTGCTATCTCGACCGAAAGCCTGTTATGCACGGTTTCTATCAACGGAACGATATTTTTTTTAACATAACCCATTAAATTTAAGTCATAACATATCGCTTTTTTTACATTTTTTGAATAACCAGGAACATAAACTCCGCGTATTTTCACAAGCCCGGCTTTTACATAATCCCTGTAATCTTTTTCGGCGACAAGTCCGTTTTTAAGGTCATTTTTGGCCTTTAAAACCGCATCGCAAACCGAAACCGCCGCAGTCTCGCCGTCTCCTATTATAAAGAAGTCTATGAAATCGTTTAACGGCAATGGATTAAAAGCGCACGGCCCGCCCGCCCCGACCAACGGATGGCTGAAATTCCTATCTTTTGAAAAAATCGGGATATCGGACGATTCCAGCATAAACAATATATTGGTATAGGAAAGTTCATATTGAAGGGAAAACCCTACAATATCGAATTCCTTTATATCTTCAAACGATTCCAATGAAAAAAGGGGTATTTTATTTTCTTTTAGTTTTGAGCTCATATCGGGATAAGGCAGGTAAACCCTCTCGCACGCTATATAATCTTTAGAGTTTAATATATCGTAAATAATTCCCATTCCGATATGGCTCATCCCCAATTCATAAAAATCAGGAAATGCAAGCGCATACTTAACGGGCATTTTTTTAATATCCTTTTTCGAAATACCCTGTTCGATACCTAAATATCTGGTCGGCTTTTGGACAAATGGAAAGATATTATTATTTAATTTGTCGAATAATCTTGATTTATTCATCTTAATCATTATATAATAAAAAAGATTATTTTGAAAATAATAACATTCATATAAATACAATGAACAACACCATCCAACTTATCGCAATTGCAATAATTCCAGTTTTATTTGCAATAATATTGCACGAAGTCTCACACGGCTATGTAGCTCATATCTTCGGCGACGACACCGCAAAGAATGCCGGCAGGTTAACTCTTAATCCCATAAAACATATAGATCCTTTTGGGACAATTTTACTTCCTTTGCTTTTGATTCTTTTGGGTTCGCCTTTTCTCTTCGGTTATGCAAAACCGGTTCCCGTAAATTTTAACGGTCTTAAAAACCCTAAAAGGGATACCGGATTTGTGGCAGCTGCCGGTCCTGTAACAAACTTTTTACTTGCGCTAATCTCATTTATATTCTTAAAAATAATTCTCGCAAATTTCCCTATAATGAATATTTACCTCGCTTATTTTATAAGCCATCTTAAATTCCAGGCAGTAACCGGAGGGGTATTTTTTAAATTTTTCATCTATCCGGTAACATTTATGCTTTTCATCGGTATAATGATAAACCTTGTCCTGGGAGTATTTAATCTGATACCGATTCCGCCGTTGGACGGCGGAAGAGTTGCGGTCAGCATCCTGCCCGCGCCGTTTTCGGATTATTTAAGCAGGCTCGAACCGTTCGGAATATTCATAATCCTTATATTATTGCTGATAAATCCAGGGAACTTTTTGGGTGTTTTATTTAATTTTATCGTAAATAATATAGTTTTAAGAAATTTATAATATATATAATATGATATAAATTAAAAAATTAAAGCCGCATATGTCATCACCGGGTACCTCCCCCGCAACCCAAAGCAGTAATGTTAATTTAAATAATGTAAGTCTTCAGGCTTACGACGGCCCGCTAGATTTGCTGTTATCCCTTATAAAAAAAAATAAAATAAACATTTACGACATTCCTATCGCCTCCATTACCGATCAATATCTAAATACGATAGGACTTAATGAGGATATGCTGGCCGCTTCTTTGCTAAGTTTTAATCTGGATTCAAGCGGAGATTTTATCGTTATGGCTGCCCAGCTTATATATATTAAATCACTAATGCTTTTACCGTCTTATTACGACAAAGAGGAAAATGCGGCGGAAGGCGAAGTCATAGACCCTAGAACCGAACTTGCCGATATGCTCATAGAGTATCAAAAGGTTAAAGAAGTTGCCTCCTTTTTGGATAACAGGCCTATTTTGGGCCGCGATGTGTTTGAAATTAATATATTTCGTAAAGATAAGCCATCTGAAGCAGAACAGGAAAAATCAAAAGAAATCCTTTTCGAGGCAAACATTTTCATTCTTTCCGAATATTTCTATTATAAAATGACCGAGGCTAAAAAAAGGATAAATACATACGAGGTAGCAAAAGAACGCTTTTCCATTAAAGATAAAATTATCGAGATAATGGAAAAATTCAGCATAGCCGAAAGAATTATATTTTCGGGGCTTATGAAAGAAGCCGCCTCTAAGGATGAGCTATTTACCTATTTTCTGGCTCTCCTCGAGATGTCGAGATTGATTTTAATAAATTTAGACCAGATGCAGCCGTTTGGTGAAATATATATATCTCCCGTTGCAGGCGGCGTTTTAAATTATAAGCCGAAAATTATTAATATAATGTAATCACGGGCCGTAATGTAATTACTCGTTAATTTTCTTTTTGAATACCAGCTCGGCAACCTTTTTATTTAATATTCTATATTGTCCCGACGGTAAATCCCCGATATAAAGTCCTCCGATAGCAACCCTTTTAAGCGTTATGATTTTAAGGTTGAAAAACTCTAAAAGTCTCCTTATCTCCCTATTCTTCCCATGGCTTAAATCTATGGATAAAATAAATTTTGCCTGTTTTTTACTTATAACTCTGACATTTTGGGGCTTCATTAAACCTGTTTCTTCTAGACTTATCCCTTTTTTTATCTTTTTTAGAAGTTCATCCGTAAGTTCGCCCTTTACCTCGACTATATAAGATTTAACGACATTAAATTTGGGATGGGTTGCCTTATATGTAAAATCACCGTCGTTGGTTAGTAAAAGTAAGCCCTCGCTCATAAAATCAAGCCTGCCTACAGGGAAAATATGTTTATGACTTAAAGTTTCCTTTTTAATCAATTCCATTACCGTTTTAAAACCGGACTCGGATTTTACGGCTGTAATATAGCCCTGCGGCTTGTTTAACATTATGTAAACAGGAGGTTCCATTTTATAAACGATTTTTTTTCCGTCAAAGCTTACCTCGTCGCCGGTATTTACAAATGTTGCGAGATTTTTAACGCTTTTACCGTTTATAATGACCCTGCCTTCTTTTATTATAGCGTCCGCTTCCCTTCTTGAAACGCCGGTTCTTGCGGCAAGAAATTTATTTAATCTTAAATCTTGCGTCAAACCGGATTTTTTTGCGACTTTAGGCTTTTTTTCTATCAAAATACGATTCCCTCCATTTGCGTTGAGGCTTGCGCATAAAGTTTCATAGGAATGCGTCCGGATAAATACGCAAGCCTGCCCGCTTCTACCCCTTGCTTCATTGCAAGCGCCATTTTTACGGGATTATTCGCCCCGGCTATTGCCGTATTAATAAGAATCCCGTCAACGCCGAGTTCCATCGTCTTGCAGGCATCGGACGCCGTCCCGACCCCGGCATCCACTATGACCGGCACGGAAACCGTTTCTTTTATTATTTTGATATTATAAGGGTTTCTAATTCCTAAACCGGAACCGATAGGCGAAGCAAGCGGCATAACGACCGGACACCCCGCATCCTCGAGTTTTTTAGCCAAAACAGGATCGTCCATCATATACGGCATAACCGTAAAACCCTCTTTTACCAATATTTTTGCGGCCTTAATTAACTCCTCGTTATCGGGATAAAGAGTTTTTGCATCGCCGATGACTTCAAGTTTTACCATGTCTGTCTTGAAAACATCGAGTTCTCTCGTAAGCCTGAGTGTGTTGACGGCATCCTCTGCGGTATAACACCCTGCCGTGTTCGGCAAAAGCGTAAACCTGTCCAGGTCTATATACGACAGCATATTGTCTTTTGCGTTGAAATCTATCCTCCTGACCGCCACCGTTATAATCTCGGCGCCGGAGGCAACCGCGGAGTCTTTCATAGTTTGAAAATCGGGATACTTCCCCGTTCCGACTATGAGCCGAGATTTAAATGTATATTTTCCAATTTTTAAACCGTCATCCTGCGGCATTTCATCATCCTCTTTTATTGCGCTATTCATTTATATACCTCCGTTCTTAATTAAATTGCCGGTATTAATCCGGCATTAGCTTATGCAAATTTAATTTGTTATGTATTCCGATATTTTTTAATATTTTGTATTCTAACCGCCGGGCGCAATAGTTACCAAATCGACTTTATCGTTTTCGTTTAAAAGGAATTCCCTATAACCGCTCTTCGAAACTATTGTTTTGTTTACGGCGACAGCCGTACTTTTTATATCTAATTTAAGCTCGTCTATCAAATTTTGAACCGTTATGACGTCAGAAACATCAAATTCTTTACCGTTAATATCTATTTTCATAAGTTTTTTCATAAATAGGGTTATATAATGTATCTCTCCTGACAGGAAACTTGCCGGATTTTTTTATCAAACTTACGATTTCGTCTTCCGGTAAATATTCGCCGAATTCCCCTCCTGCGCTTTTGGTGATATTTTCTTCCATTAAAGTTCCCCCAAAATCGTTAACGCCGCATTCAAGAGATTTTAAAGCGGCGGGAATGCCGATTTTAGGCCAGCTTGTCTGAATATTTTTGAAATTATCTAAGTAAAGCCTTAAAATGGCATAAAACTTAAATATTTTATCCTGCATCAATGTTGAATCCACCTTTTTTCTAAGAGATGTTTTGTATGAAATAAACGGTAATGCAATAAACTCCGTAAACCCGTTTGTTTCATCCTGAATTTGCCTTATTAAGCTTAAATGATAAACTATATCGAGGTTTGACTCGATATGGCCGAAAAGAATAGTAGCTGAGGTTTTAACGCCGCTTTTATGCGCCGCTTTTATAATTTCGACCCAAATATCCGTGTTTATCTTTTCGGGGCAAATCTTGCTTCTTGTTTCTTTCGCCAGAATCTCCGCCGCAGTTCCGGGCATTGAATTAAGTCCCGTATCGGCTAATTTTAAAATAACATCTTCGTAAGATTTATTCGTTGCCTTCGAAAGCTCGTAAATTTCCTGCGGCGAAAATGCGTGAATATGCAAATCGGGAAAATTATCCCTGACGGTCCTAATCAGGCTAAAATAATAATCGGGCTTTAATTCCGGATTTATTCCGCCCGTTACGCATATTTCATCTATGCCTATCTTTTTGCCTTCCGAAATTTTTTCGAGTATTTTATCGTAATCAAGCAAAAACGAGTCTTTCGATTTTTTCGTCCTTTTATAGCCGCAAAACTTGCAGTTTAAACCGCAGATGTTTGTAAAGTTAATGTTTCTATTGACGACAAATGATACCGTATTGGAATTAATTTTTTGATTGTTTATGCCGGCAACGCGGATAATATCATGCCCCTTCTCTTTTTCTTCCAATAGGCAAAAAAGTTCCTCGTCATTGATTCTTTCAAAAGATAAAGCCTTTTCAAGTACGGAATTTAATTCAGTCATACATTTATAGCGCATAGCCAAAGACTACGCTTTATTATCAAATTATTTAATAAAATATTTAGGAGAATAGCTTAGCAGCAAAGGAAAGAGAAAAACGAGCAGTCTTAAACTGCGCCAATGGCGGTTTATACGCTAATAATATCTTAATTTTAACGCTTTCTTGCTTCCCTACGCCGGCATTATCCGTATTCAGGTTCAAAGGGTTGCGAGTTAAAGGCTTGTATGTTATTTAATCTAATCAAACCTGCCGCAACTCGACTCTCAGCCAAATTATTAACGGCACCCCTACTTTCAACATCGTTTAAATCTACTTATTTTATTTATATATATTATAACCTATTTAATAACTCCAATCAAGAAATTCTTATGTTTGTTATTATATACTTTTACGCATGCAACCTTTACGGTTAAAATATCATTTTTCGCCGTTAAAGGAACAAAGTAGTATTCCAAAAAGACCGATTTTTTAATATGCCCAAAGGTACCTGTCCTTTTATTGATGAAACTTTCGGCATCATTTTCGGGCATGGTTAAAAAATTAAAATCTCCCGCATTTTTATGGACAACGGTTAAATTGTGAAACAGGTAATAGATGTTGCCGTGCTTGATTTTGATAAAATTAATATTCCTGCGGGTTTTCATTCTATTTTCTATAGTCCTGTCAGACCTGTAATATGCCAGATAAAACCCGTGCTTTTTAAAATTATAACTGCTGATGTCCGCCCTGATATATTCTTTAAAATATTTTACCGAACCTACAAACTTCATTAACTTTTCTAATTTTTGTTTATCCTCATAAAAAAGTTTTTTCCATAAAAACGAATTATATCTATCATGCATATATTGAGCAGGATTGACAATCTTTATGTATGTCGTAATATCCTCTTTATTAACCGGCCGGTTTGCGGCTTTTAAATATAGCGCGTAAATAATCGGATCGGAGGCGTAAACGCCATGGCAGACTCCGGTGCCTGTACCGGCAAAAGCCCTGCTGCCGAATACCGTATTTAAAATCGAAACATTCAAAACAACCGTCAAGAATAAAAAAACCGTCCAAAATATCCTTTCCCTCGTTCTGCCGATTTTTCCTTTCATACCCGCATCCCCCTCTTATAATATAATTTAAAAGTATCGTTATCGTAAGGCATAAATTAATTATTTTTAGTTAATTTTAATAAAATAGTCAAACCTTGTCAAATTTAATATTTTTACGACATTATAACATATTTTTTAAGCAATTTTATTTGCTTTCCATTTTTCAATGTTTTAATAATTTTCTGTAATAATCGTAATATTTATAAACCCTCATTATATATATTTCCGTTTGTCTGTAAGGCGGAATAATAAATTCTCTGCGGTTTTTTGCATATATTATTTTAACGGAATCAGGACCTGCGTTATAGCATGCTAAAGCAGGAACTGGTTTATAACCGAACATTGTCAGGCAATAGCGCAAATATTTGGCGCCGGCAATTATGTTTATCAAAGGATTAAAGGCATTTAAATTCATGGTTTTTGCGGTTTCCGGCATAACCTGCATAAGCCCTA
>JAJYQZ010000198.1 GCA_021794335.1 bacterium | reverse complement strand
GTAGCTGCGTTGACGGCAGATTGAACTTTTGAAAGCGCTACTTGAAGTTTTGCTATGCTTGTCATAGCTTTGCCTATACCGGTAAGCGCTTTAGCTTTTGACATCATGCTTTGAAAACCTTGATTTATGGAAGTAGCCAGACCGAACGGTCCTGGTGCATTAGCAAGTGGCGTAATAGCTTCTAAAGCTTGACCTGCTGATTCCATTGCGCTGCCGGCGTCCCCTATTGCACTTGCGGCGTTAACCACGCCGGAAATTGACGGTACGACAAATGCGTAAGCACTTCTTGTATTAGCAAGTGATAAAGTATAAAATGCAGTAAAAAAAATAATCATCATAATAATAAAAGTTTTTTTAAGGATTTTCATTTTTTTTGCCTCCTTATAAAAATTTGATTAATAATATATAAAAAACTATAGCTCCGACAATAACGAACCATGTTTTTAAACTTAATTCTCTTTGAAGCTGTTTGCTATCGTCCATCATCGATTTAATAAATTTTTTATTATCCTGAAAAAGATTTTGGATAAATAATTTGTCTCCATCCGTTAAACCTTCTTCAATTCCGGAAATATTTTTTAGATTATCATTTATAAATTTACTGAGAGAGTTTTTGAATTCTATATTTTGATTTTTTAAATCTTTTATCTCTTGAGCCAATGTCTCAAATCCTTCTTTACCTTCGTCTAATTTTTTTTCCCATTCTTTTAAAAAGGAAAGGTCTGTTTTATCATTTTCTTTAGTTTTATAAACGTATTGTTTTAATAAATTATTTACGAGTTTTGATTTATTTTCTTCACGTCCTATTTTATCTATTAGGTCGCCGTCGATTCTAAAAGTTATATGTTTTTTTTCCATAAAAAATTCCTTTTAAAAAATGTGCCACGTGTGCCACAAAAACGTGCTATTTTGTTAATACATCGCAAATTCACTAAATTAGCATATCGACGACCTACTGTGCCACATTGTGCCACAAATAAGCCCTGTATTTATGCGGCTTTCACATACTCGGTGTGCGGGGGTGTGAAAGCATAGGTGCTGTAAATTTAATAAGTAAAATTATCAACAAAATACCTTAAAATAATTTAATAAAATATGCGAAGCACTTTATATAAAAGTTTTTGTTTTTAATCTAACAAAATGTATTTATTCTATATAAAAGTTTCATTATAATTAAAATCGTTTTTCACTATATCGTTTTTTATTTTTTTAAAATAAATCCCGCGAAGCGGCACTTTCTAATTAACCGTTATTGCTAAAATCTAAAATGCTTCTGGTGCTGAACATGTTTTATCCCCGCAGGTTCGATTTTTTGTTTTACCGGTTCAATCTTTTTTTCTAAATCCGGATTATTTTTTTCGCCTTTTCCTTTGCCGTAATTTATTTTTTCGGCAGTCATACTGTCTATTTGTTTATCCTCTTTTTTAGCCGTTTTAAATAAAGTTTCTTTATCGGTCGTAAAAATTTCTACGTTTAATCTTGCCCTTGAAACTTCCACGTACATTTCGTTTTTAGTCGTTCTATCTGCATACATAATGGCTTCATTTTTTGTGCCTCCCTGCGATTTAAAGGACGTTAAAGCATATGCATGCGTGAAGTAATTATAATTTGCGGTATTAAAACTTATAATCTCTTCCGGTTCATTCCGATTAGCAATATTAACGTCTAATTTATAATTCCCGCCGCCTAGAGCTTCGATATTTTTAATGTGTCCGGTTTTGCTGTTTCTTACGCCAAGTACGTAATCGTTCTGCAAAAAAACTATTTTATCGTTTACGGCAAAATCCCTGTCGGCTTCTACATATACTTTATTGCTTTTATTTGCCTGCATATTTATCTCTTTGCCCGAATAAACATTTACAGCGCCAATTAATCTGTTTTCCTTATCCACGTTTTTAACTTCGTAAGCGTGTTTGCCTTTAACGACTATATCTCCAGATTCATAATTCCAAACGTGATTTTTGTCTTCATCGCCTATATTCTTGGATTCTCTGACTCTTATTTTAACTTCTTCTTTATTGACTTTGCCCAAGTCTTTTAGCTTTTCCCTTGCGATTCTGTTAAGTTCGACTCTATCCTTATTTTTAGCGGTAAGCATAAACATGTTGTCTATATCTTCGGCCGAAACAAATTTATCGGTCATTTTTTGGAATAATTCGTCTTTGTCTTTTATCTCGTGAATTTTTTGTTTTTCGTCAAACATCTTCAGCCCTTCGTTTATATGACCGTCCGCTATGGTTCTTACCGCCTCTTTTAAGAACGGATCTTTTTGTCTGATAGATTCTTTTAGTTCAATAATCGTTACGTCGTTTGATTTTTGCATTTTTTCAAACATTCCGCCCGCACCTATGGATTTTATCTGCTTTTTATCGCCTAGCAGTACTGACCTTGCATTTTCTTCTTTGGCTATGGCCGTAACCTCGTCCAATTTCGGAGTTGAAATCATGCTTGATTCATCCATTATATAAATCCTTTTTCCGGCAGTATCTTCAAACTCTTTTTTGATTTTGCCTTCAAGAACGAATTTTTCGACTGTTTTCGTAGACTCTATTCCGCCCTGCTTGGCAATTTCTTCTACGGCAACGGCAGTAGTAGATAATCCTACTATCTGTATCTGCCTTTTTTCCGAAATATCTTTAAACGCTTTTAATAAGGTAGTTTTTCCGGTTCCTGCGTCTCCTTGTATGACTATAAAACCGTTTTTTGACGTAAGCAAGGCTTCAAGAGCTCTTTTCTGGTCGTTAGTAAATTTAAATTCTTTACCTTCAATTTTAAATTTTTCGTTCATCATATTTTCGTAGTCGTTAATTTCCTTTATTGCTGAGTTTTTTTTTACTATTTCCTCGAATTTTCCTGAACTCTCTTTTGCCCTGAATATAATATTTTTCTCGGACCTTCTTATTTCCTTAGTCGTGTATGCGTCATGGCCTATTTTTATAAACTCTTTATGTTTAATCATATCCTTAATCGCTTTTTCTATCGGTTTTTCCGCATATCCTTCTTCGTTGAAAATTAGATTTTCGCTTATTAAATACTGCTTGGCATAAGATTTTAAAGCTAAATCGGAAAAATAACTTTTATTTTCCGTTAATTTTCTGCCGGCTGTTTCTACTGCTTTTTTAATTTCGTCTTCGGTTGCGAGCCTTGCAGGTTTTATGAAATTTGCATTTATTTCCTGCTGCGGACTTTCTTTTATCCATATTTCCCTTAGTTCTTCGAGAGTTTTAAGATTATCTTTTTTGTTTCTCGTGGAAAGATTCGCCATTTCTTTAAGTTCCGCGTCAGACTTATCCGGCATTTCTTTTTTTAATTTTTGAAATTCCGATTCTATTTCCTTGGATCTCTTCGAGAAAGTCTCTATAGTAGATTCCTCTATTCCGTCAAGTTCGAAGAAAAAGTTTTTATAATCTGTTATATTTATCTTAATACCGGTTTCCATAAGTCCGTTAGCAAGAGATTCGCGATACATTTTCCCTATTTCTATTTGAAGATTTAAGACGTCGCCCCAGTCTATCGAATATTCTTTTCCGTTTACGAAAACCCTGTTGGCCACGACGACATGATTATGCAAATTAGGATCGCCCGCCCTGGACGAATGTTCCATAAATGCCGCCCATTCAATTTTTTCAGGATATACATATTCGAATTTTCTTCCTTTGCCGCTGCCGTGTGAAAGTCTGGTCGGTATAACGTGCTGTTCGACGTATTGCATGGTTGAACATACAGCATTTTGATGTATTTCAAGAAGTTTCCTCCTTAATTCTTCATTTTGCGTTACCTCTGTTACAACCGAAAAAGATTTAGGAGCTGTAAAAGTAAAATCTCTTGCCGAAATTTCTTTATCCGGAAGCCACGCTTTAAAAAGTTCTTCCGTAACGGTCTCTCCTGTTAATTTATTGCCTCTACCGCCAAAAAAAGACTCAGGTTGCTTAACGATGTATCCTTTTTCCTCTTCTTTGAAGAAATATCCTATTGCCTGTTCTTTATTATATTTTTCGGTCGTAAACATTATTAATTCCTTATTAAATTAGCTTATTTTTTTATTACTCAAATCCGCGTCATTACTGCCTTTGTCCGAAAACGAAACGATTTCGTTTTCGGTGGTTTTAAATAGGTTTTATTTTTTTTTCTAATTCATGCGAATAACGAATACTTCCAATTTTTCTTCTAAATTTGTTTGCCGTTGCTTTAGTGTCTAGTATTAGTGTTAGCAGTTCGTCTAAGTTTGCTTCGTCAGCCAAGCCGTCATCACATAATTTTACGAAGTCGCAATTTAGGTTCTTTGATTCTTCTTTAATTTCATCGATGTTCATAATAATAAGTTTTTTTATTAATTCTTTTTTTTCGTTTTGCATTTTTTACTCTCCTTTAATTTTTAGAATTTTATTTTTACTGTCCGAAATTCGGACACTTCGTTCTAACCAGCTTCCTAACTGAGTTTCCAGTCATGCTGCGTTTTTTATGTTTGCTTCTTCTTTATTTTTATTAATTTCGTGTAGGATAATTGTGATTATATTATCTTTAACCGTTATTTCGAGAGATAGTATATCGGCCAACATCGAATTTAAGTTTTCGATAATTAAAGCCGGTTTTTGCTCTTCAGGAATATCCGCCGCATGAGCAATATTTTTAATTATTGCGAAGTATTCGACTACAGAACCAAAAAGTTCTTTAATCTCATAAAAACTGGATTTCAGAAAATCTTCAGATTCGTCTGTTTCTTTTTTTATGCTTCTTTTTTCTTTTACTTCTTTTATTCCTTTTTCGATTTCGGGTTTAGATTTTAGCAAGTAATTTTTGATTGATCCCTCTAATTCAGGGTTGTCAAGTGTGTTAATAATTTTTGATACTGATGAATTAAAATATATTTCGTTTGTCTTTATAATGTCGCTTGCCACTGCATTTATCAGAAAAATTGATTTTATTGTGGCCGCCGTATTTTTCTTGTTTTCTTTGATATCTTTTTTTATGCTGTCTAAATTTTCCTTGATTAATTCGATAAGGTTATCGATATCAGATTTAAAATTTCTGAATGATTCTTGCGTTTTCATTTTTTATACCTCCCTTTAGAATTAATTATGTTTTATTTTTTTTGAGGCGGAAAAATTTTAAAATTTTCCGCCATGTATTTAAATATGTATTTAAATATGTATTTATACGCACCAAATTTTATCGTTTATATGCTACACGCTATCGTTTATATGCTACACGCTATCGTTTATATGCTACACGCTAACCCTTTTTATCGTTTATATGCTACACGCTAATATTTTTATTTGTTTGAAAAATATAACCATTTTCTATTGTAATTCCGATATCATTCAATTTATTTTTGTCGCTTAGTATTTCTCTTCTTCTGTTTCTTAACTCTTCATTAGTTATTTGGCCAGTTACATTAGTGATTATTGTATCTATTTTCCATTTGTTGGTTTTTGGACCTGAATTTTTTGAGTTAGATAAAATAAAACGAACCACGGCCTGCGTTATTCCATGACGTAAAGCAGCAATAGGTTGCGGGTCGTAGTCTATCCATATATCTTTTTGAACCAATTTACAAAAAGCTTTACCGAGGTCCACTCTCCATATGGGCCGTTCTCCGCCGCCGAGAGGATTACGTTTTGTTATATAGCTTCCATCTGATTTTTTTGCAAAATCAATATTGTCGATAAGTCCACCTATACACTGCAAGTTCGGCGGTTCGATTATCTCAATCACGGCGGCACGTAAATCAGATAATATGTTCTTAAGATTTATTTGTCTTGACCTGCGCCGAATTTTTGCCGGATCAACTAATAACTTAATTCTGCCGTCTTCCATTTCATAATCATAAGGGGTCCGCTCCTCAAATTCGTGACAAATAGCCTCGAAGACATCTGCATGTTGCTGACCTAGCCTTGCCTTTATTCTAATTTTGCCCCATTTAGTTTCTATGGTTGTATTGATTAGTTCAGGCCGACGTGTGGGCTGGAATATTCCGATTTTATGTTCTCTTCCTGTCGCCGTCGGTAGACTTTTGTCATGTCCACATGACCGCTTCTCTTTTTTTTCTGTTTTCATAATTTTTTTCTTCTTTTTTATGATTAATGTTTATGTGGTTATATCTGCCATTATTATTGTCATACACATACAGAACATCTTGCGTATCTTCGCCTATTCGGGACATTTTAGCTGGGTGTAATAATATGTATTTCCGCATATTTTCGCCTAATTTTTTACGCCCTAATGACCATTTATTTTCATTTTTTTCGCTTTCGTCAGCGAAAAGCATAGCATATATATAATCGCTGTCATATTGGATATTGCCGTCTTCTTTCATCGATTTTAGAAAGGTTATATCATCGAAACTCTTTAACTGTCTTAATTCTCCTATTCCCTGGTTGCTTAAAGCCGACAAAAAACAAAAACAAACATCTTGGTCAGATCTTATTTCGTCAAGCTTAGAATAAATATAGCTTGTGTATTTTTTAAGGTGCTCGGAAGGTCTGGTATCATTAGCCTGCATACGACGTGCGAACATCTGCAGGTAGTCGATTATCACCAATATCTTTTTATTTCTTAATTTTTCTATTGCGGCAGTTATATCGGCAATATCCGGATTATGTAATGCATAAAGATTTTCGTTGTTTATATTTTTCTTTTTAAGTCTTAGGCCAAATTCGTTGATTCCCCCCTCAAATATGCAATAAATACTAATGCAGTCTTCTTGTATAGCATGAATATCCGCAATTTCAAGTGCGAATTCTGTTTTTCCGGCCGATGTTGCGCCGGCAATAGTGAATATAGCTCCGTATTGAACTTTTACGCCGAATATATTTTTTTCGTTTACTGGTTTGATTTTTTGAATTAATTCACTGGTTATAATTGGTTCTTTTTTGGCTATATATAGTTTTTGTAATGACTCAATATAGTCTTCATATTTAATTTTACTATCTCTAAAATCGTTAGTTAGTGATATCCTTTGGCGTTTATTGGAATTTTCTTTTATTTCTTTAATGTATTTGTCTATATTCACTAATGCACTAGGAAGATCCATTAATTCGAGAATATAGTCTTCGTATCCAGTACCGACAAAGCTTGTTAGGTCTATTGTTTTTTTGGAATTATGGCATTCTTTAATTATCGCGAATATTTCTTGGTTCCGTGAGTCGTAAAAGTCTGCGGGCTTGAGTATTGCGGCTTGATTTATGGTAGTATTATCGATTATGATTGCCGCCAATAATGCCTGCTCCGCCATTATGTTAGCCGGAACAGGTTGTTGTAGTTGGATAGATTTAATTGTCTTTTTCATTTTGTTGTTTTTTTGTTGTTTCTTTGCTTATGAAATTTTCAATTTCTTCGACAGAAAATAAATATCGTTTTCCGAAAACCTTAAACGGTATTAAATCTTGTTTAATATAATTATATAATTTAGATTTACTACAATTTAGGAGTTTGGCTGTATCGTTTAGATTTATGTATTTTTGCATTTTTCCTCCTTTATTTTTATTTGTTATATTATATAATATACTAATTGAGTTTGTTAGTCAAGCTTTTTTTTAAATATATTTAAACATTATTGATTTGTAATTAATAAAATGTTATAAAGAATAATACTTTTAAATTTAATTTTAAATTTCTATGGCAAAAAGGCAGACAACGGAAAAAGAAGAAGAATTTTATAAAAACTTAGGGAAGAAAATAAAAAAACTTAGGGAAGAAAAAGGTATCAGTCAAAAAAGTCTTGCCGATTTTTTAAAAACGAGCCAACAAATTTTGACTTTCTATGAAAAAGGGAGTGTTCATATACCTATCTATATTACTTATAAAATTGCTGATTTCTTAGGTGTTTCAATTAACTATTTATTATCGGAACCTGGAAGTATTCAGGAAAAATCAGCTAAATACGAAATTAATCTTGAAGCTTTAATGACCACAATAAAACGCCTAAATATATATAGAAAAGGCTTAGATTCAGTAAGAGAATTTTTGAATAATTTTTTTTTCTATGAATTTAAACAAGATATAGAAAAAGACGAAAACGCTGATTACTTAGAAATTAGTTCGTTTTTTAAGAATATATTAGAAAGAGAGTTGCTTGTAATGTTTTCTGATGTTGGAATTAAAGTTCCGTTTGAAGACTTATTAGATAGGAAAATTAGATACCAATATATAATAAATAATTTATATGAAATTTATAAATCGGGTAAAACAGAAGTTATAGAAAAGCTTGAATGGGAAATTAACTTGTTTGATTTTATTATTATATATATTGCTGTCAAAGACATGCTAGAATTAAATAAAAAATAATATTATATTTATAGGTATAAAACCCATAAAAAAACAAAAAGGAAATAAAGATGACCGACAAAAACTTGATTAAGCTCGAGACTGTCCAGGACAAAATAATCGATATTCGGGGAGAAAAAGTTATCCTTGATAGCGATGTGGCCGCCCTATACGGAGTTGAGACAAGAGATATCAATAAAGCGGTCAAAAACAATCCGGATAAATTCCCGGAGGGTTATATCTTTGAATTAACTGTGAAAGAAAAAAACGAGGTTGTGGAAAATTTCCACCACCTCGAAAAAGTTAAGTTTTCGCCGCACCTTCCGACCGCTTTCACCGAAAAAGGCCTCTATATGCTTGCAACCATAATCAAATGCCCCAAGGCGGTCAGGACTACCATGGATATCATAGAAACCTATACCAGGATAAAGGACCTCTCCAGGAGCATATCTAAGTTGCCGACGGCAAGCGAGGCCGAACAGAAAAATATCTTGGAAAAGGCGGCCGAGGTTATAGGCGATATGGTATTTAACGCCGACGACGGCCTGGATGTAACCGGTAGCGAAACCACGTATGAGGCAAACTTAGGGTTCATTAAAATTAGAAAAACGGTCAAAGAAGGTAAATAAAAAAATAACAGGGGGGATAATTATGACCGTCAAAGAGCTAATCGAAGAGCTTAAGAAATATCCGCCGGAGATGAGAATAGTAGCGCCAGGATATGAGGGAGGCTGCGACGATATAACGGGAACAGTTAAAACGCTTGTGGAGTTCGACATTCACCCTGAAGAATGGTACGGCCGGCACGACGATAAAAACGATCCGGCGGCCGGAGAAAAAAATCCTCCGGAACAAACCGCTTCGGCAGAAGCCGTAATGTTAAAATCCAACCGGCGGATGTAAAAATA
>JAJYQZ010000052.1 GCA_021794335.1 bacterium | reverse complement strand
GTCTTTATACCGTTTATAACGGGTTTTTTTATTATGCTCAATAATAAACTTACCTATACGGCTATAACAAGAGCTAAAAAGAAAGCTACGCTTATAGGTCAACCTTATGCTTTTAAAAGAGCCTGCATAAATATCGAGGCGGCTAACAGAAATACTTTTATGGCGATAGAAAATCTAAAGTAATGGTTTAGATTTTATTGTTAATGTTAGGGAGATTTTTATGAATAAGGAAAAATCATTATATATTTCTACTGAATTTTATAAAGACAAAAGAATTAAAACAGTTAAATCCATAGTCGAACCTAATGGATATACCGTTATGGTTTTCTGGTTTGACCTTGTTAGTTTAGCGTCGAAATATGACGAAAAAGAAAATTTAAAAAACTGCTTAAACAGAGAAAAATTACCTAAAATTATTTCCGATAGGACTCCCGAATTTATTGACTCCGCGTTAAAAATTTTAGAAAATTCAAACCTTTTGAGCGTTAAATCAATTAGCAATATCGTAAGATTTGAGGAATGAAATATGGAAAAAAACAAACATTACTACTGGTTTAAGCTTAAAGACGATTTTTTTGCGCAACCGTACATAAAAAAACTTAGAAAAATAGCGGGCGGAGATACGTATGTTATCATTTATCAAAAAATTCTTCTCTTAACGATTAAAACAAACGGATACTTAATATTTCAGGGAATAGAGAAAACATTGGACGAAGAATTAGCGCTAATACTTGACGAAGAAACCGATAACGTAAGAATTACAATATCGTTTATGAAATCTAATAATCTTATAGAACCGACCGAAGATGAAAGAGAATTTTTATTGCCTAATATGCTTTCATTAATCGGCTCTGAATCAGAAAGCGCAAAACGTGTAAGAGCTTACAGAGATAGAAAAAAACAAGGGCTTTTACCGTCTTCTCAAGACAATAAAACGTTACAATGTAACGACGATGTAACAGAGTGTAACAAAAATGTAACGACAGAGATAGATATAGATATAGATAAAGATATAAATATAAAAGAAAGTATTAATACTAAAGAAGAAGGTATTAGTAATATATATATTGTCGGGCAAAAGCCCGACTCCGCGTCGTTAGACCCTAATAATAAGATTAAATTTACAGATAAAAAAACTGTAAATACTCAAGAAAATCAAATAAATACAGATAATAAAAAAGAGAATAGCGAGAAATTAGACAATATCACCAATGTTACGACTATAAAAAATATAAGTAAAAGAAATAACAACGCCACTATCTACGATGAAATTATAGATTATTTAAATCTAAAATGCTCCAGCAAATACAAAAGCACTACTCCAGCTACAAAAACCATCATCGCCGCCCGTTTAAAAGAAGGATTTAAACTTGATGAATTTAAAACCGTTATAGATAAAAAAACGGACGAATGGCTCAACGATCCTAAGATGTGCATATATTTAAGACCCGCGACGTTATTCGGAACAAAATTTGAAAGTTATTTAAATCAGAAAACATCAAACAGGAATATATCCGAACGGACGCTTAAAAATTTTATCGTTAATCAGGAAGTTAAAAAAATTATCGAGGAGGAATTATGAATAAAACCGAGAAAAAAGAATTATTGGATATTTTATCTGGTCTCGCCGAATATTTTAATTTCGAATTAACTAAATACGTTATTACCGCATATTTGGAAGATTTAGACGAATACAATATCGCCGATATTAAAAAGGCGACAAGCGTTATACGAAAAAACTTAAAGTATATGCCTAAAATATCGGAGATTATTGAAATAATAAACGTCATTAACGGTAATAATTTATTGTCTTTAGACGACCGCGCCGAAATAGCATGGTCTTTGGTTTTAAAAGCTATCGACAAATTCGGAACTTATTATTCGTTTACGTTTAAAGACAAGGCTATCAGAAAAGCGTTGGATATTATCAGCTACTCTAATATTTGCGCAACCTTGGAAAGCGAACTTAACTGGAAAAAAGCGGATTTTATAAAAATCTATAAGACCTTTGCCAAGTTAGACCCGTTATCTTATGACGCTCCTGACTATATCCCGAGTTTTATTGAGTTAAACAACAATCCGGCATCTATATCGGATTTAAAAGAATGCTCCTGTTGTTACGTAGGCAAATCCGTAAATATCGTTGAAGACGATACTAAAGTCAAACACGATGATTTGATAAATTATTTAACGCTCGCTCTCGGAGGTAAAAATGGACGCAAAGAATTGGAATAACAAGAAAGTAGTAAATATCGCTCCTGAGCAGGCTCCGTCTTCGTTAATAGCCGAAAGAGCTTTATTGTCGAATATTTTGATAAACGACGGTTCGTTAAACGCCGTTTTGCAGGAAATATCGTCGGAAGATTTTTACGATTACATAAATAAAAAAATATTTGCGGCTATGGAAAGATTGTATTCCGACAATCAAAGAATAGACGTAGTATCTCTTGAGAGTATTTTAAAAAACGAAGAAGGAATCGATTATTTAAAATATTTGCTTGAATTATTTCAATTGCCGGAAGGATTAATGGATTATTCCGGATACGTTCAAATTATCAAAAAAAAATCGACGGCGAGAAAGCTTATAAACTTATTTGAAGAATCAAAAAGCGTTTGTTTTAAAACGGCTAACGATCCTTACTCCGTTATTTACGAAGTCGAAAATAATCTTTCAAAAATTATTGAAGACGGAAATAAATCGAAAAATTATAAATTATCGGACGTGGTGGATAGTTATATCAACAGAGAAACTAAAATAACCGGAATACACACGGGATTTAACTATCTCGACGAGCTCACTACCGGTTTTCAAAACTCGAATTTAATTATTATCGCCGCCCGTCCGTCGATAGGGAAAACGGCTTTAGCTTTAAAAATAGCTCTTAATATGGCGAATCAAAACAAAAAAATCGCTTTTTTCACGATTGAAATGTCAAAAGAGCAGATAGCGGAAAGGGTTATATCTCTACTCGCCAGGGTTAATTCAAAAGATTTACGAAAAGGTCTCTGCGAACAGGAATTATTGCAGAATGTTTTAATTAGAACCGAAGATATGGGAATTTACGTCAACGACGATACGTCAATCAATATCGTTGAACTAAAAGCCAAAATAAAACAATTAAAACGTGAAAAGCAGATAGATATAGCGTTTATAGATTATCTGCAGTTAATTAAACCTATAAATTCGTTCGCTTCGAGAGAACAGGCTATCTCGGACATTTCAAGAGGTCTTAAAGCTATCGCAAAAGATTTGGATATGCCTATCGTGGCTCTTGCTCAGCTTAACAGACTCGTCGAAGCCCGTTCGAACAAAAGACCCGTGTTGGCGGATTTAAGAGAATCCGGAAGCATAGAGCAAGACGCAGACGTGGTAATAGCGATACACCGTCCGGGATTTTACGATAAAACAAGCGGCAAAAAAGAAATAAATAATAAAACCGAGCTGGTAATAGCAAAACAAAGAAACGGTTCTACCGGCGTGGTAAATCTTATGTTTGTTGACGAATACGGCAGTTTTGAAGAACAGGCAATGGAAATTGAAAACGATAATTACGCAAACTATTAATAATTATATATACCGAAATAACGAACGCTAATAGGCTAATTTTTGGCGTAAAGTATTTTTATAATATTTATTAATACTTATAAAAAATAAAGGCTTAAATATGAAATTAATAGCCTTAAAATTAGAATATGAGGTAAATTATGGACTTGAACGAAACGATATCTGTAAGTAAATGGTTTAAACGAAAATATAAATCAGACAAAGACATATACGGCATTGCGATAAGGGATTTTAAAGCGCAATGCGTAATTCACGGCGAAGAAAGGCATAAGGTCGTGGATTCTTTTAAAGGGCAAAACGGCAATTATTATCTTGTGTATTTAAAAAAGCCCGTCGTTGAAAAAACAAAAACGCTGCACGGCTTTACATATTTTGACGAGGCTGGGTGCTGAAATATAATTAAATTTTATTAATAAAAACAATAAGATGTAACATATTATTTAATTTAAAGAATATTAATTTTTAAAGAGGTGCGGTCATGGACGAAAAATGTTTTTTAAATTTGTTGAACGCCTGCTGCTGCGAATGCGGGAATAAAGACGAAGACGGGAAGACTTGTTGCAACGAAGAATATATTCTTAAAGAACACGGCTACTGTCAAGATTTTAAGATAAAGGCGACGGAGGATAAAAACAATGGCTAAATTTCATTTTTCCGGCAAAATAGACAAGCGGATCGCCATGCCTTACGCGGCTGTATTGTATCTCGACGATAACCGCAGGCTTTGCCGGCGTTTTTTAGAATTAACGAAAAAGAAAACCGTAACTGATGCCGAAAGCGTTATAACGGAAGGCAATTTTACGGCGGAAGAAGGCGACATCGTAGAAGTTAAAAAAGGCGATATGGACGTCAAGTGGTATCTTGTCCGCGACGGAAAATTAGAAGAACGTGTTGATATTTATTATACGAAAACTAAAGATTACGCTTCGTCTAAGATGTTGGACACGCTTAATTATCTCGAAAAAAATCAAAGATTAAAAAATAAAGGGGGTAACTTTTTATGGCAAGAATAGTATTGTCAAACGCTTTTTCTGTAAATATGTTAAAACACGACGCTCTTTTATTTTTTGGACAGGCTGATTTAGAAATGGCAAAAGCGTCGGTTAAGGACGGGTTTTATTCGATTATAGGTCATCAATCTACTGCGGATTTATTGTCGTCAAAATTAAATGTCGAGGTAAAACTCAACAGAGAAAATTATAAAAAAGGAAAAGACGACGTTGTTATCGTCTGTTTACCGAGTAAAAGACTTGAAGAAGGAAAAGTTTTAAGCTTAGAAGAATTAAATCAAATAGATATTAAATTCTGGATAATAAAATAGGAGGCGGTTATGGACAAAATAGACATAACAAACATAGAACAAATCGTTAAGACGGCAAGAAGCAAAGACAGGCGCAAAACAACGAAAAAAGAGGTCGTAAGGCTGTTATTAAACGATATCGAAAATATGCTGGATAATGGCTATACGTTCGACGACATATCAATCGTTTTATCGCAAAAAAATATTTTGGACGCCGACGAAAGCCATATCAGACACTCTTATCATTATTTCAAACGCAGGATGTTGCCGAAAAAATCTTTGTTTAAATCATAACTATTAATAAATATTAATTAAAAAAGGAGAACAAAAATGTTTATCGAATTAATAAGCCCGCTTGGCACTAAAGTCTTTGTAAGAACGCAGGATATCCGCCTTGCGAAAGTCGAAAAACTGGAAAATACCTATTGCGGCAATTTTCTCATAGGAGACGACGTCTGTTACTCGGAAGAAGCTTTTGACACGTATAAAGAGGCGGAAGATTTTATTAAAAAAATACTTAACGTAAAAGATGGGGAGGTATTATGAGAATAGCATTTACAGGCTCGGCTAACGTAGGCAAGACTACCCTTTTTAACGCCTTAAAAAACGAATTAAAAGATTACTCTTTTTATCCGGAGCTTGCTTTACAGTTAATAAAGGAAGAACCGGATTTGTTTTTAAATAAAAAGGAGTTCGAAAAAAGGTTATACGGTCTTCATAGACTAAGAGAAACGAACGCGGATTTTAAAGCAAAAAACAATATAATCGTCGATAGGTGCATTTTAGATACTATCGTTTTTTCTAAATATTGCCATATAAAAGAATATTTAGACAGGGAGCATATCATAAAAGAAATCACGGACGCCCGCTACGATATGATTTTTATCGTATTTCCGTTTGAGCCTTTCAGAGAAGCAGACAAACTGCATATTATGTTTATCGAAGAGGCGGTAAAACTTTCCCAAAGAGGCATTCCGTTCGCTCTTGTGGAACAGGACGATTTAGCCGGCAGGGTCGATTTAATTCTGTCGTATATCGAAAACTTTAATCAAAAACCGCTTGAGTGCGGAGTATAAAAACGAGATAAATTATGAAACGAAAATATAAAAAATATGACGAGCTGAGACCATTCAAAATTTTGTGTCAATCCTGTATAATTAAATTATAATTAATAAATCAGGAGAAGACAAATGGAACAAAAACAAGAACAAGAATAAGAAATTTCAAATCTGTCACAAAAATTTAATTTTGATAAAGCCGTAAAGATCTTATGGACGGCAAGAAGCTTAAGGACAAAGACGGCATTCTGGCTCCTTTAATAAAGAAGTTAATAAAAGCGTTATTGCAGACATTTGTTTAAATCGTTGGTCGCATAGTACGCTTTATTTTGCGGGCTTTATATAGATTTTTCATGCATCTCTTCGGCTAAAGATTTTAATGCTATTTTTTTTACTTTTTTTGCTCCAATAAATGGGATAGATTTATTTATTTTATAATATTTTAACAAAGACTACAAAAAATACAGATGAAATAAAAGTAAGAAAATAAATAAATCGGATACTTTTTTTTAAAAATAGACCTGCAAATGATAAATTTATATTATTTTTTTATACGTTCCTGCCAGTTAACTTCCGAAAATAATCTATAATATATATAATGTTATGGTATAATTTAATAAATTGGAAGGCAGGAAAAAGGAGCGGGTGCGGTTTAAAAGTTTAAAGAAGTAATATACTTAATTAATCAATATTGCCAAAACGGATTCAGCAATATTTGAATTTATATTTTATGATAGCAACCTATTAATATGATTACATTAATATCTAATGGTCCCTTTAACCTGCCGCTCTCATTGAAAGTTATGGCAGATTTTTCTCCATAATCCATCACTAAAACACTAATTTTGCGTGAAGCTGTACATATTGGTGAAAAGCCGATAGTCTTGGAAGCTAAACAGATAAAGAAAACTTCGTTAATAAAAATATTAGCAGCACATGACAGCACCGGCAACAACGAGGAAATTAAAGAAGTTGCCGAATGGATGCTCTTTACCGAGTGAGACTTACTGCCATTCTATAATATAGCTAAACGCAACAGAGTTCTATGCCCAATTATTGAAGGATTGCATGGACTGAAATACATAAGACCTGCATCCCTGTTTGAAATGATGATTATAGCAATAACCGAACAGCAAATTTCACTAAGCGCTGCATATAAAATAAGAGATAGATTGGTCAAGCGTTTTGGTGATGAAATTTATGGCTTGTTTGTTTTTCCTAGTGCGGAGTCACTTGCAAAAGCCTCAGAGAAAGACCTTCGTTCCTGCGGCTTGTCTAAACGCAAGTCGGAATACATTAGAGGAGTGGCGCAGCAAGTATCGGCTGGTTCGCTGAGCATCCCCCTGCTCAAATCACTTTCCGATGGTGATTTTAGAAAGGCTTTAACTAAAATCAGGGTTTCGGCCCTTGGTCTGCAAATTATATACTGGTAAGGGGTTTAGGCAGAATAGATAGCGTGCCTGCAGACGATCTTGCAGTACGTAACGTTGTTGGAAAATACTTAGGTGAAGGCGAAAAGATGTCAGAGACTCAGGTTTTAAAAGCTATAAAGCCATTTTCACCATTCCGTGGGCTTGCCGTATTCTATCTCCTTGCATATGACAGGTTATATAAGAAGCATTGAAGCTCAGACAGAGCAGATGCAGATACAAACCAAGATAGAAAAGTTAATTAGAATTCCCCACCTAAAAATCGTTTATTTTCTCTGCTAATTTCACAGAATAAAATAAATTTTAATTATTTTCTATAATAATTAAAATTATTAATTTTTTAAAAACTTCACATCATTATCGTCAAATACTTCAGGTTTATATGCTCTTACGGAATTCATAAATAGATTAATTGTTTTTTCGTCTTCTTCTGTCAGAAAATAAAGGCGCAGATTTATTTTATAATATTTTAAATCCAAATTACGAAAAACATAGATAGAATCGGAGTAAAAAAATAAATAAATCAGATACTTTTTTTTAGATCTGTACTTATAATTAACCACTTTCCCTTTTATTATAGCGCATATTGATAACGTCATTTAATTTCACTCTCTGCTTAATCATATATGATATTTGCAGGAGTCCGCTATTCCAACTATTTCAACAATAAATTAATTAACACGACGTAAATAACAGAAATAAATTTATATGCGCTATGCTCTATCAAGCTGATTAAGAAAATTTTATATTCTCATAATGCTCTACCGTTGGAAATGGTTCATAGAAATGATGCAAAAGCTTTTTCCATTCTTCATAATTAGGCGACTGACGAAATCCTACAGTATGAGCTTCAAGTGTTTGCCAATAAACTAATAAGATGTATTTACCGGAAACTTCGATGCAGCGCCGCAGCTCATGAGAAACATAGCCTGACATTGAAGATATAATAGTTTGAGCCTGCGCAAATGCGAGTTCAAAAGCATGAGACTCTTCCGGACGAATATTTAAAATTGCTACTTCAAGAATTGTTCCTGACCCTTTTGAAATATTCATATATTATAATGCGATAAAAATAATAAAAATTAATTAGATAAACCTTAACACATAATAATTACGGCTCAAGCTCTTTTAGCGTTATTTCTTTTTCCTTCGTTTCTCGCGCAAATTTTACAACACTATGCTGTTGATAATTTCATTTATTCGTTAAGAAATTTATTAAGGATGATCATAAATATTTCTTTCTGATCTTCAAACGCGACATGTCCCGCAAATGGAATGTTTAGCAACGTCGACTTTTTGACGAGTCCCGACAGCTCAAAGACGCCTTCTCTTGAGAGAAGTCGATCGTCGTCGCCTCTGACAATCAGCAAAGGGCATAAAATATTCTTAACGGCTTCATTCGGACGACCGGACGAGCTTGAATCAAGCCACATTTTGACGATAGATTGGGCAAGGACACCAAAATCCGGTTCCGGATTCAGTTTTTGATAAACGTCATAAGTGGCGGGAAACTTATTTCTCCAACTCTCTCCGGTGATTGATAGGAACATTTCTTTCGCCGGTTCGATATGTTTCAGATGCCAGGGCGAGCCAATAGCAACCAGCTTTTCAATCTTCAGCGAAGTCAACGATGCGAGTCTATAAGCGACAATTCCTCCGTCGCTAAAACCTATAATGCTCACGGTATCAATATTAAGATGTTTAAGAACGCTCTCAACATCTTTCTGAATCTGTTCGTAGGTTAACGCTTTTGAACCGAGCGTTGATTTACCCTGTCCCCGGCTGTCAATTCCTATTACTTTAAACTCTTTATCTATGTCGGAAAGTACGGTATTTAGGT
>JAJYQZ010000156.1 GCA_021794335.1 bacterium | reverse complement strand
AAAGCGAAAAGGAATATTTAGAGGAAGACGGCCGCTGGCTTCATAAAAAAATAATCCTTTCGCCGGATAATAAAGATTTTGACGACATTGTAATAGAAAATGCTTCGGAAACCGACTTTAAAGTAGTAGCGGAGTTTGTTTCCGTTATAAATTAATTTTTTTAGGAGGCGGATTTTATCCCGTAATCGCCGAAGGCTGCGTATCTTCTACGGATAAAGATGCCCATGGCAGGTCGCTTGAAAATATGAGAAAAATGTTTATATGCGAAAATTCCAAGACTATTATAGAAAATATTCTTACGCCGTCTTTATAAATTTAAAATACAGGTAAAATTATATGATTCCGCCGAATCAAAACAAGGTAGAAGATTTAATTCAACTTGACTTAGGATATGTTCCGGATGTTGACATCGAGGATTACAGGCTTACTATAAAAGGTTTAGTCGATAATCCAGCCGTTTTAACTTACGAAGATATCGTAAAAATCGGAAACGATAAAGTAATAGACGACTTTCACTGCGTTACCGGATGGACGAAAGAATCAGCCGAATGGGAGGGCGTTTTGTCAAAAAAGCTCGCCGCCATCGTTAAACCCCGTAAAGATGCAAAGTATGCGTTGATAGGTTCATACGACGGTTATACAACAAACATAGATATCGACTTTTTGCTTAAAGACAATTCGATTCTTGCGATTAAATACGGCGGGAAAGTTTTAACGCCGGAACACGGTTTTCCAGCGCGTCTTGTTATTCCCGATAAATACGCATATAAAAGCGCAAAGTGGGTAAAGACGATTACCTTTTTAGATAAAGAAGAGCTTGGATACTGGGAGCAGAGAGGCTATTCCAATAGCGCAGACCCTTTTAAAGAAGAAAGATACGCTTAAACGGCCCTTTCTTTGCAGGCTTTATTACAGGTTTATATGATTCAATATCGGCTATATCTTCAGGTTTTTCCTTTGAAACGATAATCCATGGGGGAGGCGTGGTTAAAGAACAGCCGCCGCCGGACATTCTCGGATGATAAATTTTTATTATAGAAGGTTCGTCTTTAGTGTGGACGTAAAACCATCCGCAAATCTTATCTAACTTTTTAATTTCTTCCATTCTTTCGCTTATAAAATCGGCTGCTTCGCCCGCGTCTAATTCAGCCTTTTCGTCGTCAACCTGCGTATAGACATAATGCCAGGATGAACCTGAATTTTTGACATCGCCGATTAGCTTTTCGACATCTTCCCATTTCAAGAGGCCGGAAAAAGCCACGGTATCTACTTTGTAAGGCATCTTTTTCTCCTTTTTTTATTTTCTTTACGTTTATTCTGTTTTCGTTTCGTTTTGTATTATTTTATCATAACATTATATCCTATTTCGACTATTTCGGCTAAAAATTTATGATTTATATTCATTATGCATATATAATTTATATCCTTAAAAATATATCCTTAAAAACCTGTCAAATCATTGCTCCGGCACCTTAAACTTTTAAACTTAAAATTTATATTGTATAATGTAACAATGTGTATAAAATTAATTAATTTAAATTTATTGAATTTATTTGTGAAACTTTAATGTCCGTGAAGAAACCCGTAAATAAAAACAAACCTAAAAAAACGAAAAAAAAATTAATAGGGATAATAGCAATAGCGGCTTTCGTCTTAATACTTGCGCCTTTTATTATTGTAGCCGTTCTTTATTTTTTGCTTTCCTCCACCGTTCCCAATATTATCTCCCTTAAGAGTTATCATCCGCAGCAGGTGAATTATGTGTATTCATCCAGCGGAAAACTTGTAGGCTACTTAGGTTCGGTAAACAGGGAGGTTGTTCCTTTTTCAAACATACCTCTGCAGGTCAGGGAGGCTTTTTTGGCGGCGGAGGATAAAAATTTTTATAGTCAGGGACCTCTCGATTATAAGGCGATTGCGAGGGCTTTTGTAGTTAATCTCACGGCGGGACGCATTGTCGAGGGCGGTTCGACGATAACCCAGCAGGTGGCAAAAACCCTTCTCGTTCCGTATGAAAGGACATACATATGGAAGCTGAGAGAGGCTATTTTAGCTTACCGCATTACCGCCCATTTATCAAAAAACGATATTTTAGATATTTATCTTAATCAAATATATCTGGGCAACAACGCATACGGCATCGAGGCGGCTTCCCTTACCTATTTTGGCGTGCCGGTATGGAAACTTAACCTTGCGCAGGCTGCTATGCTCGGAGGACTCCCGCAGGCGCCCTCATTTCTTGACCCCTATATTCATTATAAAGACGCAAAGAGAAGGCAAAAATATGTTCTGGATCAAATGGCCAATGACGGATTTATTTCCAAAGCGCAGGCTATATCCGCCTATAATACAAAACTTGTTTTTCACAACTACTTTAAATATTACGGGATTGCTCCATACTATCTTGCCTTTATTAAGCAGAGGATTATAGATAAGTACGGTAAAACCGTTTATAAAGAGGGCGGACTTAAGATTTACTCCGCCTTAAGCGCAAGGGCGCAGAAATATGCCGACGAAGCCGTAAAACCCGGACTTACTAAACTTTCTCACGAATACGGTTATACCGGACCTCTTAAAAAGTTAAGCTATGATGAAATGCTTAAAAAAATTAACGAAAATAAGAACCGGGTAGAAGGTTTATATATAGGCAGTATTTATAAGGGGTTTGTTACCGGCGTTTCCCCGGACGGACAGCTTGCTTATGTTGCCGTCGGGAAATTCAAGGGAATTCTTCCCGTTAATAATATGAGGTGGGCATCCCGGTTTGAACGCTATGTTTATTTTGCTTATAGAACCGTTAGCAATGTGAATCAGGCCCTAAAGCCCGGATATGAAATATTAGTCAAATTTGACGGCTACGATAAAAACCATACGCCCATTTTTTCCTTAGAAGAAAAGGATGTTATCGAAGGGGCGTTAGTTTCGATTGACCCTAAAAACGGGTATGTGAAAGCCATGGTCGGCGGTTACAGTTTTAAAGATACCCAGTTTAACAGGGCGCTTTATGCCAAAAGGCAAACCGGTTCGGCATTCAAACCTATCGTATATGCCGAGGCTTTAACGCTCGGGTACACCCCTTCTTCTTTAATAAACAACACCCCCGTAATTTATCCGACAGGGGTTCGGGGGAAGTATTATAAGCCCCACAATTTTTCGCGCCGGTTTACCGGCCCGACGACGCTTTTAATAGGACTGGCGCACTCTATCGATGTTATTGCCGTAAAACTTTTAAAAAGGGTCGGCGTGGATAAAGTTGCGCATTTAGCAAATGAGATGGGCATCCGCCATGTCGTAAGAAACCTTACTATGGCTTTGGGTTCGTCAAGCATCAGGCTTATCGATTTAACGAATGCTTATACTGCGTTTTCTAACGGCGGAAAGGAATGCAAGCCTATTTTTATCGTAAAGATACTGACGCCCGCAGGTAAAACCCTTTATCATAATACGCCTGTCTGCAAACAGGTGCTGACCCCTCAGGTTGCTTATGTTCTGACTAATATGCTTGAACGGGTCATTACAAACGGAACCGGTGTTACCGTCTCGAAAATAAGGAAAATTACCCCGTATGTCGCGGGGAAAACAGGTTCGTCAAGCCAGTACAGGGACGGCTTGTTTATGGGATACACGTCTTCTTTGGTAACCGGTGTTTGGACAGGTTTAGACGATTTTCATTCGATGGGAAGATTTATGGTCGGGGCTATCACTGCCGCGCCGATTTGGGACGCTTACATGTCTAAGGCGCTGAATATTTATCCTCCGAAGGCATTTAAAATTCCCAAAGGAGTGGTATTTGCGGAAATTAACCCTCACACGGGTTTAATTGCAAATTCAAACTATAAGGATCCGATTTTGATGCCGTATGTTTCGGGGACAGAGCCGACCTTGAGTAAAAAACAAAAAAAGATCAAAAACCCGCAGTTGTTTTTTGGACTGTTTTAATTATTTTATTTTAGCTATATAGATTCCTGCCTTCGCTTAAGCCTGCTCCCTGCAGAGCTTCTATGCAGGGAGCAGGCAAACGAGAGGATAAAATTATTTTGAATACGCCAAAACCTTTGATAGACAGCCATGGCCGGAAAATAACCTATTTAAGGGTAAGCATAACGGACAGGTGCAACTTAAGATGCGTTTATTGCATGCCGGAAAAAGGGATTAATCCTTTAAGCCACAGCGAGATAATATCTTATGAGGATATTTTGAGATTTGTTAATGTCCTGGCAAATCACGGGGTTAATAAGATAAGGATTACCGGCGGCGAGCCTTTAGTGAGGAAGGGCTTAGTGGACTTTACCCGCAATTTGGGTAAAATAACGGGCATAACCGATATTTCCATGACCACGAACGGAACGCTTCTTGAAAAATATGCAGCCGAGCTTTATAACGCAGGACTCAGAAGGATTAATATCAGCCTTGATTCTTTGAAAGAAGACAGGTTCCGGCAAATTTCGAGGATGGGCAATTTAAAAGATGTTTTAAGGGGCATAAAGCTTGCGCAAAAAACAGGTTTTAACCCTATAAAAATCAACACGGTCCTGATAAAAGGGATCAATGACGACGAGATAATAGATTTCGTAAATTTTGCAAGGGAATTTGAAATTAACTTAAGGTTTATCGAATATATGCCTATCGGCGGAAATATTACGGAAACTATTACATCAAAAGAGATTGAGGAGAAAATAAGAAGCGCGTTTGACGGATTTGAGCTGATTTCAGGGAACGGGTATCAAGCGGTTAGTAAAGAATATGGATTTAAGGACAGCAACGCGGTTATCGGATTTATAAGTCCGCTATCGGAGCATTTTTGCACAGGCTGCAACAGGTTGCGGCTTACGGCTTCGGGCAAACTAAGGCTTTGCCTTTTTTACGACAGCGAATATGACATTAAAGAAGTTCTAAGCGGCGGACGGGATGACGAAGCTATTTTTAACTGGGTTTCCGGTTTAATCCAGTTAAAACAGGATAGGCACAATTTTAGCGAAAAGGCTAAAAAGCCCGGTTCTTTATTATGGGCTAATGATTTTATGAACGGAATCGGCGGGTAACGATTACTAAAACACTGCAAGCAAAGGAGGAATTTTGGATCAAAAGAGTATTGTCGATATTAACATAGAAGACGAGATGAGGCAGTCATATCTTGATTACGCAATGAGCGTGATTATAGGAAGGGCTCTTCCGGAGGTTAAAGACGGATTAAAACCGGTTCATAGAAGGATTCTTTTTGCCATGAACGAGATAGGCAATGATTTTAACAAGCCTTATAAAAAATCTGCAAGAATCGTCGGCGATGTAATAGGTAAATACCACCCGCACGGGGATGCGGCGGTTTACGATTCTATCGTTAGAATGGCGCAGGATTTTTCCTTAAGATATCCGCTTGTTGACGGGCAGGGGAATTTTGGTTCGATAGACGGAGACCCTCCAGCCGCCATGAGATATACCGAAATCAGAATGACCAAACTTTCGTCGTTTTTATTGGACGATATAGATTTCGAAACGGTTGACTTTGCCCCCAACTACGACGGTTCGTTAAAAGAGCCCGCCGTCCTGCCGGCTAAGTTTCCAAACCTGCTTATTAACGGTTCATCGGGTATCGCCGTAGGAATGGCATCAAATATTCCTCCGCACAATCTCACCGAAGCAATAGACGCAACGCTCCATTTTATGGATAATACAGGCTGCGGCATAGAGGAATTGACAACCATAATCAAAGGCCCCGATTTTCCTACGGGAGGCATAATTTACGGCCATTCGGGAATAAATAACTATTTTAAAACGGGAAGGGGGCTTGTAAAGGTAAGGGCTAAGCACCATTTCGAGAAATCAAAAATAATCATAACCGAAATACCGTATCAGGTAAACAAATCAAAAATACTCGAAAGAATAGCCGAACTTGTTAAGGAAAAAAAGATTGAAGGAATATCCGACCTGCGTGACGAATCCGATAGGGAAGGGTTAAGAATAGTTATCGAACTAAAAAGGGATGCCAACGAGACCGTCATAATTAACAATCTTTTTAAACACACCCAGCTTGAGGAAACATTCGGAGTGATTTTTCTTGCGATAGTGAACAATCAGCCAAAAATATTAAATATAAAGGATATGATATCCCTTTTTGTGGATTTTAGAAAAGAAGTAGTTATAAAAAGGACGCTATTCGAATTAAAAAAGGCTGAAGCCCGCCTTCATATATTGGAAGCTTTTAAAATTGTAGCCCAAAATATCGATGAAGTCATCGAGCTTGTAAAAACATCCGATTCCCCGTCCGTTGCCAAAGAGCGCCTTATGAAAAGATTTAATTTTTCCGAAATTCAGGCCCGCGCCGTTCTCGATTTAAAATTAGAAAAAATTACAAGCTTAGAGCGCAAACAAATTATTAAAGAATACGAGGAAATACTCGACAAAGTTAAAAAATTAAGAGAGCTGTTGGGAAGCGAGATACTTATAAAGAATGTTATAAAGGAAGAACTTAAGCTCATAAAGGATAAGTTTGGCGATGAAAGAAAGACGGAAATAGTACAGGAAGAAAACGAGGTAACCCTCACCGACCTTATACCCAATGAAGCCATGATAGTTATGATAACCGAAAACGGTTATATAAAAAGGACAAAGTTATCGACCTTTAAGGCTCAACATAGAGGCGGTAAGGGGCAGACGGGCATTAAATCAAAAGAAGAAGATTTTGTCGCAAATTCGTTTTGCGCAAATGCCCTTGAATCTATCCTGTTTATCACGAATATGGGGAATGCCTATAAACTAAATGTTTACGATATTCCGGAAACATTAAAATCCTCCAAGGGCAAACCTATCGTAAACCTTCTTAATTTAAGGGAAAAGGAACTGGTTTCATCCGTTCTTCCTATTGCAAATTTCGATAAGGATTATTCGATTTTTATTGCCACAAAAAACGGGCAGATTATCAAAACCTCGCTCGATAAATTTGCAAATGTCAGGAAAGGCGGGCTTATCGCAATAAGGCTTAAAGAAGGTGACGAGGTTATAAATACTCAAATTGCCGACAACACCTTAAAGAATCAGCTTGTCGTAATAGCCACAAAAATAGGCAAGTCCATTTGCGTGGGTATTAACGATTTTAGAACTCTGGGCAGGGGAGCGATGGGCGTTAGGGGGATCAGGCTTTCCAAGAATGATTCCGTCGTTTCTATGGATTTGCTTTCCTCGGCGGATGATTACCTTATAGCCTTTACGGAAAAGGGTTACGGGAAAAAGACGAAGATGACGGAGTTTAGAAAACAAAATAAAGGCGGAAAGGGAATAATCGCTATAAAAACGGGGCAAAGAAACGGCTTTGTCGTTTCGGTTCTAAAAGCGTCCGGAGATAACGACATAATAATAATAACCTCCAACGGCAAGATTATAAGGATAAATGCGTCCGATTTAAGAAGCATCGGAAGAAACACTATGGGCGTGAAGCTGATTAATCTCGATGAAAACGAAAGAGTCGTGAGCGCCTTAATCGCTTCCGGCGATTTAAAAGAATAGAACAAAAATAAACCAACGCGGGTATAAACAAATTAAATATGCAAAAAGCTAAACCCATAGGCATAATAGGTTCAGGAAGTTTTGGAACGGCCCTCGCCGTCAATTTTTCAAAATTTACGCAGCATGTTTATTTAAAAGCCAGAAGCAAAGAATTTGCCGAAAAATTAAATAGGGAGAGGCAAAACGATTGTTATCTTAAAGGGGTGCCGCTTAGCGAGAATATAATAATAACAGACGATTATGAAACTATTTTTAAGAACTGTCATATTATATTTCTTGCCGTGCCTTCGAATGCGTTACAGGAGACTTTATTGGATATAAAGGCATATAGCGGCAAGTTTAACCTTCAAGGTTATATTTTCATAAATACGGCAAAAGGTTTAGGCGATAAGTCTATGGAACTGCCGCATAAAGTTTTTTCAAGAACCCTCGGGAATTTAATGCTCGAAAGATATGCGGTTTTAAGCGGCCCAAGTTTTGCGGTCGAAGTATCTAAGCATCTTCCCACGGCCGTATGCGTCGCGTCTTTTAATAAAAAAATTTTAGACGAACTAAAAAATTTCTTTAAAAATATAGTAAACTTTAGAATATACACATTAGACGATGTTATAGGGGTTGAACTGGGCGGGAGCCTTAAAAACATTGTTGCGCTGGCAGCCGGTATTTCCGACGGGCTCGGTTTGGGCAATAATGCCAGAGCGGCGCTTTTAACGAGAGGGATAATCGAAATGACGAGATTCGGCGAGGCTTTGGGCGCAGATAAGATCACATTTACCGGTTTGTCCGGCTTAGGCGATTTAATACTCACATCGACATCGGATTTAAGCCGGAACAGATCTGTCGGGGTAAGGATAGGAAAAGGCGAGAGCGTAGATTCTATCTTAAAAGATATGAAAATGGTCGCGGAGGGTATAGCCACGACAAAATCCGTCCACATCATAGCTAAGGAGAAAAATATTTATATGCCGATAACGGATGTTGTTTATTCCGTGCTTTATGAAGGGCTTAAACCTGCGGACGCGATAGTGAAACTTTTGGAAAGGGATATAAAAAATGAGTTTATTTAAATAATTGCGGTGACAGAATTCAATTCTGTTACCGCCTCAAATTGGAATTGAAAGGCGGGGAGGGTCCATTATGGGGATTAAATTAGAATACCTTCAAGATTTACAGTTCAAAGCATATTCGGATAACGGCAACGGCTACTCTGTTTTACTCGATACTTCAAAAGAGGCAGGAGGAAACGACGAGGGTATAAAGCCTACGGACTTAATTCTCGCCGGACTTGCCGGATGCAGTTCTATGGATATAGTTTCCATATTAAAGAAAAAAAGGCAGAATATAATTTCTTATAGCGCTAATGTTAGCGGCGAAAGAGCGGAAACGCATCCGAGGGTATTTACGAAAATGGTTATAACTTATGAAATTAAGGGTAAAAATATCGACGAGCAGGCGGTAAAAAGAGCAATCGAATTATCAAAAGACAAGTATTGCAGCGTCTGGGCTATGTTAAAAAATGCCGTCGATATCGAGTGGTCATATAAAATCGAAAATATTTAAAATTAAAAATAAGAAAGGCGGGGAAAAAGCTTATTCAATGGTAAAGTTATTCCACTCCCTTAACGGGAGGGGTTAGGGGAGGGTGCATATAATATGAAAAATTTTGATTTAACGGAAAAGGAAAAGACCCTTTTGGTAAAAACAGCCAGA
>JAJYQZ010000112.1 GCA_021794335.1 bacterium | reverse complement strand
TAGCGCTTCTACAAGACCTTCTAAAGCTTAAAGTCCCGTCAATCTCGGATTTTATTTTCATCAAGGCGTTCAAAACGGTCATGCCGGGAAAATCCTGTACCGCGTATTCTTTATAATACGGCTTGTCAGAAGTCTCGGGATTAAATCTATATGTCCTAACCTTAAATTCCATTATATTACCCCTTTATATAGGACAGACTTAAGTCTGTCCTATATCTATATTTAAAATTATCCAAAAATATCAATATGTTCTCGGTTGAGGCTTAAACTTCGTAATAGAAACTTCGGAAAAATCGAATTTTATATTTCCGTTATCGCCTAAAGTTGCCAGAGTATGTTTAAGCCAATTTTCATCGTCCCTTTCCGGATAATCGTTTCTATAATGCGCCCCTCTCGATTCTTTTCTTAATATGGCGCCATTTGCGATAACTTCCGCAATCAATAATATGTTGCTAAACTCAAAAGCCTCGACAATGTCGGTGTTAAACAGTTTTGATTTATCGTCAACCCCGATATTTTTGGCGCGTTCTTTAAGCTCTTCAATCTTTTTAACGGCTTTTTTCATAGCCTTCTCTTCCCTGAAGACCCCGACATTAGCCCTCATCTCCTCTTGAAGTTCCGCTTTTAACAGCCCGTGTCTTTCTTTTCCGTTTGATTTTTTAAGTTTCTCGAAAATTTCCTCGTCCCTTTTTATGAGCGACTCGTCAAATTTAGTAAATGCGGCGTCTTTTAAATATTCCGCAATATCGATGCCTGCTCTTCTTCCAAACACGACTGTATCTAATAAAGAATTGCCGCCGAGTCTGTTTGCCCCGTGAACGCTGACGCATGCAGACTCCCCTGCGGAATAGTAGCCTTCTATTGCGGTTCTACCGTTATAATTAGTTTTAATACCGCCCATGGAATAATGCATGCCCGGCCTGATCGGAATCGGCTCGTAAATCGGGTTGACGCCTTCAAAATCTATCGAGAGCTGCATTATCTGGGGAAGCCTCTCCATAATCCTTTCTTTTCCAAGGTGGCGGACATCTAATAAAATAGCCCCGTCAACGCCTCTTCCTTCGTTTATCTCGGTCTGTTCGGCTCTTGCTACGACATCTCTGGGGGCAAGTTCCATTGCCTTAGGAGCGTATTTAGACATGAACCTGACGCCCAATGAGTTTAACAGGTAAGCGCCTTCGCCTCTTGCACCCTCGGTGACTAATATTCCTGTACTTTTAAGGGTTGTAGGGTGAAACTGGACAAATTCCATATCCATAAGCGGAACGCCTGCCTTAATCGAAACAGCCATTCCGTCTCCGGTATTTATAAGCGCGTTTGTGTTGGACGAATAGACCTGCCCGTAACCGCCGGTAGCAAATAATACGGCCTTTGCGGCAATGCCTTCGAATTTCCCTGTTTTTATATCATAAGCAACTACGCCGCTGATCTTACCGTTGTCAGCGACTAAACTTGTAACAAAATATTCATACAATATTTTTGTTTTGTATTTAAGAACATTGTCAAAAAGCCCGTGAAGCATCATATGCCCGACCGCATCGGCATAGTAGCATGAACGGGGAAAACTCTGCCCACCAAACGGCCTCTGCGCTATGCCTCCAAGGTCGTTTCTATTGAAAACTACGCCCATCCTTTGAAGCTCTAATATATTTGCGGGGGCTTCGCTTGTTAAAATTTCGATGGCATCCTGGTCTCCAAGATAGTCGCTTCCTTTAACCGTGTCAAAAAAATGGGACTCCCACGAATCGTTCTCGTCGAAAGCGGCGTTGACTCCTCCTTGCGCCGCTCCGGAATGAGACCTCGTTGGATAAACCTTGCTGACTATTATTGCGTCTATTCCTTTTTTTCTAAGCTCGACGCAGGCCCTTAAGCCCGCAAGTCCAGCCCCTACAATAACTACATCATGTTTTAACATTTATAACCCCTATTTTTATAATTATTCCAAATTAAATAGTTTAGTCCGGCAGTTCGGCATAGTACCTTTTCGATGCCGAATAATTTTTCTATTTTATTATGATTTTTAAGACAATATAGATAAAATATTATAAATTAAACTAAGATAATATTGCAATATTTTTTTTCGACCCAAATCGGGATTGGGGTTCAATTTGATTATTTCATTAAATAATGATATAAATAAAAAAAGGAGATTAAATGTTTACCGTGACGAAAGAAGCTATAAAAAATATATTTTACGCCAATTTATTTTATGAGATTCATAAAACTGAAGAGATTATTTCGCTTTTCCAGAAAAAATACGGAAAAAATTTTGAAGAATTTGAGAAAGATGTAAAAGGCGGCAAGGAAAGTTTTGAAAAATGGGATGATTATTTACAATGGAAGGCATATAGAAAAACCTTGGAAAAACTTAAAAAAGACGAAAAGGATTTAGCGAGTGGAAATATTAGACTGCCTCAATAAATCAAAATCGGTAAAAAGTTATGAGATTTTAGATTTTAAATCGTTTGATAACGGTTTTTATATAAAAATTAAAGCTATAATCGCTAATAATACCGAGCTATTTATCAGGGAATATTCGGACGAAAAAGAAAGAAGCTATTCATATCACTGGCAGGACGAAAATCAAAGTTTAATATTGCGATGGGATAATGCCCCGCACCATAATCATATTAAAACTTTTCCTCACCACAAACATATAAAAGAAAAAACTTAAGAAAATTTCAATATAGATTGTTTTTCCATTTTAAAAGAGATTTCCTTTCTGATTTAATAAATCCGATGATTTTTAAAAATAAAATAAAATCCGCATATGTTTGGCCGTTTATAATTATAATCTTATTAACCGGCGTTTTTGCTCTGATTTTGCGCGCGAATTTTTTTCATAAGCCGCAAAGCCTACCCCCGGCAAAGAATGTCAATCAAAACAACGGCAAAAAGAATGCCTTGATTATCGGACTGCCTGCGGATGCCACCAATCTTATCGGCAATATGGCCGCCGACGCCCCTACGGCGGAAGTTACCTCTCAAATTTACGACGGACTCGTAAGGTATAACAGGAATTTTAAAATCGTCCCGGATCTTGCAAAATCGTGGAAAATCGGAAACGGCGGAAAAACTATAACATTTTACCTTCATCATGATATTTACTGGCAAAACGGGCAAAAATTCACCGCGAAAGATGTGCTGTTCACATATCGTTTAATGGTGAATCCAAAAACTCCAACCCCTTATTCCGCGGAATACCTTAAGGTTTATAAAGCAAGAATTATCGGCAGGTATATTTTCCGGGTAACTTATAAAAAACCTTATGCTCCGGCTTTATCTTCATGGGGACTAAGCATTCTGCCCGAAGCCCTGCTTAAGGGGAAAAACCTTTTAACCACAAAGTTAAGAAGCCGTCCCGTTGGCACAGGCCCTTACGAGTTTTATAAATGGATTCACGGATATGAGATAATATTAAAAGCAAATCCGCGTTATTTTATGGGGGCGCCCCATATAAAACGGCTAATTTATAAAATAGTTCCCGATTCTTCCACAATGTTTCTGATGCTTAAATCAAACGGCATAGACTATATGGGTTTAACCCCGCTTCAATATAGATATGAAACGGGCGGCAAAAAATTCAATTCACGCTATAAAAAATATATCCATCCATCCTTAAGCTTTACTTTTTTAGGCTATAACCTTTTAGACCCGCTTTTTAAAAGCGTCAAAGTAAGGCGGGCTTTAAGTTATGCGATAAATAAAAAAGAAATAATCAAGGGGGCGCTTCTGGGATTGGGCATAAAATGCTACGGCCCGTTTATGCCGGGAACATATTTTTATAATAAAAATGTTAAAAAATACGGATATAACCCTCATAAAGCACTGCAACTTTTGAATAAAAAAGGATGGCGCCTTAAAAACGGAATTCTGGAAAAAGGCGGCAGACCTTTTAAATTTACCATATTAACCCCGCAGGGAAATTCGGAGCGGTTAGCGGCTGCCGAAATTATCCAGCAAAATCTAAAAAAAATCGGCATCAGCGCAGGCATAAGGGTGATGGAATGGACATCTTTAATATCCGAATTTATTATGAAAAAAAGATTTCAAACCGTTCTGCTCGGGTTTACCATTACGCCAAACCCGTATGACAACGCATCCATATTTATGGGTTCTAATATCGTCCCGAAGGGATTAAATTTTACGTCGTTTAACGACCCCGAAATAGACGGTTTATTCAGAAAAGCGCGCGGGACATTTAATTTAAAAAAACAAAGAAAATATTACTTCAAAATTCAAAGGTTAATTGCAAAAGAAGAGCCTTACACATTTTTGTATATCCCTTACGCAATGCCCGTAGTAAAAAGGGCGGTTAAAGGAATAAAACCCGCCCCCGCAGGCATCGGATATAATATAAGGAAATGGTATTATGCAGGGCAATAATTTTAAACTTTAAGTCCGGCCGGATATTTTAACCCCGTTTTTCCGATTAATTTTTTGATCTCCAATAAGCCTACAATGAAAATTGTTGCCGAAAAAATCGTCATTAATTGAACAAAGCTAATTTGAACAAGATTGAATCTTTCGCCAAAAACAGGAATATAAACCGCCGCCATAAGGAAAGTTATCGCTCCCGCCCCCCATATGTCTATGGTGCCGTTTTTTAATAACCCTAAAGAAAATACGGATTCTTTATCCGAGCGGGAAACGAAAGCTAAAGAAATGTGCGCAAAAATCCAGGCGGAAAATGCAAAAGTTTGAATTTTACCAAGTTCAAAGCCCTGTATTCTTGCCCAAAAATACGCAGCCATTACGGCAAAGAATAACACCGTGCCTTTTAGCAAGATATCCCGAATAGATTTACCGTCAAACATGTTCTCTTCCGACTTTTGCGGCGGCCTTAAATATATCCCTTTTTCTTCGGGTTCGGCCACAAAACCGGCGGATGCGCCTAAATCCACAAATAGTTCCAGAACAATAATCTGGATTGGCGAGAACGGCAGCGGCAAACCCAGCAAAACGGCGGTAAAAAAAATCAATACCAGGCCTGTTTTTACCGAAAGATAATATTTCACAGCCTTTAAAAGATTGTCAAAAAACTTTCGCCCTTCAAAAATTCCGTGGGTGAGCGTAATATAATTATCATCGGCTAAAACAATACCTGCTGCGTCCTTAGCGACATCCGTCCCTTTTTGCCCCATTGCAATACCGATATCCGCGGCTTTAAGCGCCAAAACATCGTTGATTCCGTCGCCGGTCACGGCTACTACTTCGCCCATTTCCTGCAATATCTTCACTATACGATATTTATGCCCGGCGGTTGTTCGCGCAAAGACAGATGTTTCCTTCAGAACAGTTTTAATATCGTTATCGCTTAATTTATCTAAATCATCGCCGGTCATTACTTTATCTGTTCCAAAAATGCCTACTTTTTCGGCAATATAACCCGCCGTTAAAGGATGATCTCCCGTTACCATTATTGTTCTGATACCCGCTTTTTTAGCAATACCGATAGTTTCTTTTACTCCCTTCCTCGGCGGATCTTCAAAGCTGATAAGGCCCGCAAAATCCATTTCTTTCTCCATAGCATCAAAATCAAAATCATTTTGATGAGGACTCAGCTTCTTCGAAGCTGTTGCAATAACCCTTTTCCCCCGGGAAGTCTCTTTCTCCAGCATCGCTTTTGTTTCATTATCTATATAGGAAGATTTTGAAAAAACTTCTTCGGGAGAACCGCTTACATACAATTTAATAACTTCTTTGTCCTTTCTGACGATTGCTTTCGTTCTTCTGTTATTATCTATATTGCTTTGGGCTAAAATTTCACCGGGAGAAAAAAGGAGTATTTTTTTCACTGCCCTTTCTTTAATGGATTGTTCTATATGGGAAAAAGAGTATTCGGTCGTTGCCCCGAGAGCATTTTTTAGAATTTCGTCTTCTTTTGCCTCAGGATAAATTTTGTCGATATTCATCTTCCCTACCGTTACCGTTCCCGTTTTATCGGTAACAATACAGGTGGCATTGCCAAGAATTTCTGCCGATTTTATTTCCTTGATAAGGAAATTGTGCTTGGAAAGGGCATATGTGCCTAACCCCAACACCATGGTTATGATAATCGGCAACTCTTCCGGAATAGTTACAAAAGCAATCAGAAGCCCTGTTAAAACCATCCGGCGCAAATCCTCGCCTTGCAAAATTCCAACGACAGGAATTAAAATAGAGAAAAAAAGAGCCAGATACACCAGTTTTCCGGCTAATGATTTCATCGCTTTCTGTAGAGCCGTCTTAGGCGGCTTTAACTCTTTGAGGGTTGCGGCAATCCTGCCCATCTTTGTTTCTTTGCCTGTTCTTACCGTTTCCGCCTCGCCTTCGCCGCTTACCAATATCGTGCCCGCAAAAATTTCATCTCCGGCAATTTTTCTTTGAGGAAAAGATTCCCCTGTCAGAGCGGATTCGTCGAGTTCCGCTCCAACCGCTTTTTTGAATAAGGCATCGGCGGCAACCTTTGTTCCTGTGGTCAATACCAGTATATCGCCGGGCACAACCTCTTCCGAGGCAATTTCTTGAATTTTTCCGTCTCTTTTGACTTTTGTTCTGGGAGCGGCAATTTTTTCCAGGGAAGCAATGGCTTTCTTTGCGCGAAATTCATTGTAAACTTCGGCTAAAACCATGAGAAAAATAATGATAAAAATTACGAGTGCGTCGTGTAATTTCCCCCAAAGGGAATAAAAAAATCCCACCGCAAGCAAAAGCAAAATCATCGGTTCCCGAATTTCATGCCAGACAATTTTAAAAAAACTAATTCTGCCTGCCTTAAAAATTTGGTTATGTCCGAACTTTGCAAGCCTTTCTTTTGCTTCTTGAGCGCTAAGCCCGCTATTGAGCGATTGATTCATTAAAGCACCATTGCGCCGGCGTTCCAAGTGAATAAGCCCTGCAATATATTTAGATATTATTAAGAGATATAAACAATATAAACCGAAAACGAAAAGATTATTTGGGGTAGTCTAACCAGATAACTTTTAGTATAATTTAATTAAATTATTTGCCTTGTTATAATATTATACATTAAAAAAAATATATAAGTATGAAGGGATAACCTATGAGTTTCTCCGATACGGGGTTGAGTTCAGATGAGGTTCGCAGGCGGATTGAAGCCGGACAAGTCAACCGGACGGATCGTTTCACGACGCGAACTATTTCCGCAATTATTCGCAATAATATTTTAACATTGTTTGCCGCCATATTGACAGCAGCGGTAGGCGCTTTATTGCTTATAGGCGCATACGACGATGCGGTTGTCCTTGGCGCCGTTACGGCGGCTAATATTCTTGCGGGTATAATTGGAGAGCTCCGCGCTAAACGAGCCCTTGACCGATTGGCTATTCTTATTCGGCGAAAGATTGCCGTTATTCGCAACGGGAGCGAAGAAACCGTCTGGTTAGACGAAGTAGTTAAAGACGATCTGGTTGTGCTGCGTTCGGGGGACCCCGTCATCGCAGACGGCGTCACCGCAGAGTCGTCAGGCCTCTTTCTTGATGAATCCCTGCTCACGGGGGAAGCCGATTTGATCGCAAAACATAACGGCGATCCGGTATTATCAGGCAGTTATTGCGTATGGGGGGAAGGCAGATACTTTGCTGCCGGGGTCGGCGCGGCTTCAAACGCCGGCGCACTTACCGCTCAAGCCAAAACTTACAAGATATTTCGATCGCCTTTAGAGCGGGCTATCGGTCAAATAATCAGGGTTCTTATTGCAATTATGATACTGCTATCCTTTCTGATAGTTATGGCTAATTACATTCAGGAATTGCCGGTTGTGGCGAGCATTCTTGAGATAGCAACAATGATCAAAGCTCTGGTGCCGGAGGGTTTAGTACTGGTTACGACCACGGCTTTCGCACTCGGAGCCTTTCGCTCAGCCAGACGGCATGTGCTGGTTCAGAAGCTGAATGCGGTCGAGTCGATTAGCCATTTAACCGTACTCTGCCTCGATAAAACGGGTACGCTTGGAACAAACCGTCTCATATTCGATGGACTTGAGGTTCTCGATGCAACGCACGGCGATGTAGCTGACCAGCTGCAAGCATTTGTCGGTGCGGTACGCGAGAAGAACGAAACATTGCGGACCATAGAGGCTGTATTTCCGGGAATTCCAAGTAATCCGATCGATGAACTCCCGTTTTCGTCCAAAACCAAATTAAGCGCCGTACAAATTCTATATAGGGATGCGGAAGTCTCTCTGTGGCTCGGCGCACCGGAGAGTCTTATGCAGGGGCGCGCTGCAAAGGCACAGGAAGATAAACTTGCCGAGTTACGCCGTTCGGGATTGCGCGTGCTCGCATTTGCAAGCGGTCCGGCCTCGTTAAAACAGCGGGGTGATTTAAATATTCTCGCCTTCATTATACTGCGTGACGAGCTTAGGCCTGATGTCCGGGAGGCTGTTAGTTTTTTTGGGACGCGTGGAATCAAACTGAAGGTACTTTCCGGCGACCATCCCGAAACCGTAGCGGCTATAGCAATGCAAGCCGGCTTGAAGATTGCGGATCCGGTTTATATCGGCGCAGATCTTGATTTGCTCACTCCTGACGAGTTTAAAACAGCGGTAATGCGGGGTCAGATTTTTGGCCGCCTCGTACCGCAGCAAAAACAAAAGATTGTCAAATATCTACAGGAAACAGGTGAATTTGTCGGAATGGTGGGGGACGGGATTAATGATATTCTGGCACTCAAACAAGCCGACATCGGTATTGCAATGAAGTCGGGAGCGGCAGCGGCCTTAGATGTCGCGGACATAGTTCTTCTTAAAAATAGTTTTGCGCACCTGCCGACACTTGCGCGGGAAGGAGATCGTATCATATATAATATTAAACGGGTTGCCAAACTATTCCTGACAAAAAATGTTTATAGCCTTTTCTTCGTGCTTTTTTCCGGCTTTGTCGGGCTGCCGTTTCCGCTGAGTCCAAAATTTATTACATGGATTGATTTGCTCACCGTCGGTACGCCTGCATTTTTGCTAACTTTGATGAGCGCCCATGTTCCAAAACAGACGGTCAACGATTTCTTGCGGGAAACACTGGGGTTTTCCCTTATCGCAGGACTGATTATTGCACTGGTCTCACTGATAGTTTACACAGACTTTTTCCTTTGGCAGAACCAGATGGCAAACTACGATAAAACAGCTGCCCTGTCGATAGTCATATTGATGGGTCTTTATATCGTCTATTATGTTACTCCGGTAGAAAGGAAAAGCGATTCTTCGCTGATGCAAAAGGCGGTAGTCTGGGCTATACTGGCGGTTGGCCTGATTTTGAATGTCCTTGCCGTCTATTGGGGCAGACTAAGCGGCTTCATCGGACTCGTGGCGCTCGATGCAGTTT
>JAJYQZ010000109.1:2712-9457 GCA_021794335.1 bacterium | reverse complement strand
AAACGCTTTCCATGCTTGATTTCGTCATAGCGTCGGTTCACTCTAAATTTAATATGCCCGAAGCCCAGATGACGGAAAGAATCATAAATGCGGTTAAGAATCCATATACTACCATGATAGGGCACCTGACGGGGAGGCTGCTTTTGGAGAGAAAAGGGTATGCCGTGAATGTTTCAAAAGTATTGGATTACGCCTCAAAATATAGAACTATTATCGAGTTGAACGCCAATCCAAAGCGGCTTGACATCGATTGGAGACACATTAAAGAGGCAGTTTCAAAATCGGTGCTGATCGCGATAAATCCAGACGCCCACAATGTTTCAAGCATTTATTTTGCCGGCTATGGGGTAAATGCCGCCAGAAAGGGTTGGGCAAAAAAGGCGGATATTTTGAATGCAAGAAGCGCAGGCGAAGTAATGAAGATTTTTAAAGGCATAAGGGATTACAAGCTTAAGTTAAGATGAGAGGGATTTTTAATTATGGGTCTGGCAGGTGAAAAGGTGAAAAAATGATAAAGGCTTTATCGGTAGCGGGTTTTGACGGTTCGGGCGGGGCTGGAATAACATCGGATGCCAAAATATTTTCAAGGCTTAAAATATTCGGCTTGTCGGCAATAACCGCTATGACGGCGCAAAATCCGGATAACATCTACGGGATAATACCGGTTTCGGAAGGTTTTTTCGATATGGAGCTTAAGGCCGTTTTTGATTATTTTAAAGTTGATGCCGTCAAAACAGGGCTTATAGCCTGTGAAGAGCAAAGCTTGATATTAAGCGAATACCTGAAGAAATATATGGTCAAGATTGTCGTAATAGACCCCGTGCATATTTCAACCTCTAATAAAAGGCTTATAATGAAGGATAGCAGTTATCCCGATTTTTTAATGCCATTATTTAAACTTGCAACGGTTATCACTCCGAATATCATGGAGGCGGAATTGATTTCTGGAGAAAAGATTGATAATTTAAACGGAATGAAAAAGGCGGCGAAAAGAATTAAAGAAAATATACCGGGGATTAAGAACATTGTAATAAAAGGGTCGCATATTAACGCAAATCTTAATAAAGGCAAAATATACAACATCATACTGGATTCGGGAAACCATTTTTTTGTTAACGAAAGCGAAAGAATTGAATTAGATAAAAAAATTCACGGCACAGGGTGCGCTTTTTCCGCAGCCTTAACGGCATATCTTGCGAAAGGTTTAAAAATAGAAGAGGCGCTTGTTAAAACGGAGACGCTGGTTTCCAAATTTATAAAGGGTTTCAGGAATATTCCCGATAACAGCGGGGATAAACATATTTATATTACGGGAAATATATAAATTTAAATCTTACTTTACGGCGTTTTGGAGTATTTTGTTTATCTGGGAATATGGACGGTATCCTACGAGTTTTTTATAAAGTATAAGCCCCCTGTATATAAAAAGAGTCGGCGTCCCCGTGACCCTTAATCGTGTTCCGGCGGCCATATTGCTTTTTATAAGTCTTTCAGGCAGACCGCTTTTAACGCAGGATTCCAATTTTTTAAGGTTTATTGTTCCTTTGGCATGGGTTTTAAGGAAATAATATAAATCTCCTACAGCGCTCCAATTATTTTGACGGCGGTATAAAAGACTCCGTATCTGCAAATATTTTCCCTGAGGCGCCGCACAGTCCGCATACTCTGCCGCCTTGAAAGCATAGGGATGAATCAGCGTAAGCGGAAAGTCTCTGTATTCCATAAGGATTTTCCCTGTTTTAACATAGTCCTTAATTATATATGGGAGATCTTTTTCTTCAAATTTTCTGCACCACGGGCACTGATAATCCGAATACAGGATAACCGTAACATTTGCGTTTGGATTTCCTTCCTGCCGGTATTTATTAACCGTTTTGACAAAATTTTTATAGGAAAAACCGTAGGCTCTGGAATCGGCATTATTTAAAAATGCCAAGCCGAGAAATAAAAATATAATGACGAATGTTATTTGCTTAAATATAAATAATTTGGATGGTAATATTCTAAACATATTAAACATATTAATATATTTTAATATAAAGTCAAGGAAAAAATTTTTATCCCGTAAAATGTTGAAAATGGGTCTTATCGGCGCCGCAAATAGGGCAAACCCAGTAGTCTGGAAGATCTTCAAACGGCGTCCCCGGTTCTACCCCCCCAACGGAATCCCCAACCTCGGGGTCATAAATATATCCGCAAACATCGCATTGATATTTAGGCAGCGCAAGCTCTTCGGATTTTGCCATTGATTTACTCCTCTTTAAGCGCGGTAATTACGCGCAATAATCAAAATAATATCATAATTATCTTCGCATTGCAAATGATAGATAATTCGACCCGCGCCGGTCATCGGGGTTTCTATCCCCCATCCTTAATAAGCTTCTTAACTTAACTAAGAGAAAAGGGGAGAAATTTAATAAAATTCGCGTTTCCCTATATTTTTACAAAATGGGTCTTGTCCATTTTGCATATCGGGCACAGCCAATCGTCGGGTATATCCTCAAAAGGCGTTCCGGGGGCGATTCCGCCCTCGGGATCCCCCTTTTCGGGGTCATAGATGTAAGGACATGCCTCGCATAAATATTTATCTTTATCCGTTATATTTTGAATATCGTTTTTAGTTTGTATATTTATCATATTATCGTCCTCTTTGTTTTAAAATAGAATAAAAAAGCCCCCCTTTTTCCTTACAGTTAAATTATACCAAATTTTTACCGTTTTTTAAAGGCATTAAAGGAACCCAAAATTGCCGATAGAAAATAAATTTCTATTGCAGGATTTGGGAGGAACTACGACTCGATAGAAGAAGAAATACCCGGAAAACTTTTGGCTTCAAATAACGCCGAGTACAGCTTAACGGCATATATATCCGTCATGCCGCTAATATAATCGCCGCACATTACATAAAATCCATTTTTTCCAAATCCGCCGTAAAATCCATTTTCATATAACTCCTGAAAATCGTCGGGATAAAGCTTCAGATTGTTTTTATCCGAAAATACGCAAAATAACTTTTCTATAATGTTTTTAACCTTATACCTGTTTAACAGTATATCCTTGTTTTCCATAACAAGCCTGTATGAAATTTGTTTTAGCGCCTTGATCTCGACATTAACCTCATTTTTCCAGATAAGATTATACTTATATGAATCGTTTTTAAAATCGAGCGGGATTTTTTTAATTAAATCGTTTTTGCCCCGGCCGATGTATTTTTCCCTGTCTTCTATATCTATGTTTAAAATAAATTTAGATATGTATCTTGAAAAAAACTCCTTTAAATCGGTTTTTATTTTAATTCGGCACATAGCGGGGTATATGTTATCACCTGATAGAAGCGGGCTCCGCCTGGTTCCGCTCCGTTCTGTTTGCGCCGCCCTTCCGTTATCGTTAAAGGATCCAAATATATCCTTAAGGCCGTTAAAAAATTTATCTATTCCGGACTCTATTCCCGCTAAATCCCCGGCAAGAAACCTGCCTTCCTTCACATATCTTTTGACTTTTAAACGGCCCGTTGCGTCTATAAGTTTCGACTCGACCCCGTCTTCTAAATCGTGCGTCGCATACGCTATGTCATCCGCGGCATTCAATATCTGGCATTCCAAGCATCTTGAAGCCTCAAAAAATTCTTCCTTAATATTTTTGTTTTCATGTTTATTTATATAATGAAAATTTTTTTCTATAAATTCTATAAAGCTTTTTCCGTGGAGCCGTTCCAGTATAAAAATATCGCCGTCGTATATAAAATGTTTCGATTTATCCGATAAAGAATAGGGCAGTTTATATTTTAATATTCCGTCAATCGTTTTTAGAGACGGATTCAGTCCATATATTTTATTATTATCTTTGTCATAAAACTTTTTTTCGAGAAAATTAAGTATTCTGATATTCTGGGCATTCGCCTCAAAGCCGCACTCTCCATCGGTAATTCCTTTTAGTTTTTCATTTATAATAGATTCTCCCACATGCCCGAACGGGGGATGCCCTATATCGTGGGCAAGGGAAATTGCCTCTATAAGGTCTATATCTATATTTAAACCGTATTTTTTGTTCATATTCGATGCAATGGAGCGGGCTATTTGGGAAACCTCGAGTGAATGCGTAAGCCTTGTTCTATAATAATCCAGAGTAAAAACCCCAAAAACCTGAGTCTTGTTGCGGAGCCTCCTGAATGCGCTGGAGTGGATTATTCTATCCCTGTCTATTTGATAAGGCGTCCTTATCCCGCCCTCTTTTTTATTGTCATAGCCGTATTCATAAACTCTTATAGGTTCCATTGCTTTGCCTCCCCGCGCTTATAGGCCTCAACTTTAGACTTGCTTTTACATTTTATTAAATATATACTAAACCAACATTTTTAAAAAGTAAAATTTTTTTGAGCGGAGAAACGACAATGAAAAATAAAAAAATAGCAAAGGATAAACATGTGCCTGCAAAAAAGGCATCGGCGGCAAAAGATAAAGATGAAACTATTCTTGAGGAGAATGAAATTGAAAATCACCCGGCCGGAGCCGTGTTTTCGGATAAAGAACTCGGGGAAATAAAGGAAACCCTGACCCTCATGAAAAGGGCAATTTTTAAGGAGATAGATGCAAGCATTAAAGAGGGTTCGTCAAAAGATTCTTCCGAATACCAGGGGGATAACTATGATATTGCATCAAACGAAAGAGATCGTGAACTATCATATATGCTCGGGGATAGGGAAAGAAAAAAAGTAAGGGAAATAGATAATGCTCTTCTCAAAATAAAAGAAGGAACATACGGGGTTTGCGACGAATGCGGGGAGCCGATTTCAAAAAAAAGGCTGAAAGTAATTCCTTATTCTAATTTATGTATAAATTGCCAATCCCGCGCCGAAGAGGAAGGAAAGATGCAGGCGACGGATGATTATATCGAAAATCTTAGGCACTTATCCCTGATAGATGAGGACAGCACATTTAAAGACCCTGATGAGTAAACGGAAAAAAACAGCTTGCCATCCTGTTATTCCCGACATCTTTTAACGGCGGTTCATTTTTCCCGCATATTTCTTTTGAAGCATAGCATTTTTTAAAATATGCGCATCCTTTTTCTGCCCCTTTTTCTTTGCCGATTAAACCTGATACCGTATTTTTTCCGTTTAAATCCGTAAAATTTAACTGTTTTTTAAACTTATAAGGCAGCATCGAATTATAAAGGATATTGGAATAAGGGTGGGCAGGTTCTTTAAAAAAATCCGCAGACGGTGAAATCTCCATTATTTTTCCGCCGTACATAACGCAAACCCTGTCCGCAATATGCCTTACTATCTTTAAATCATGGGTTATAAAGATATAGCTCATCTTATCATACGCCTGTAAATCCATAAGAAGATTCAAAACCTGCGCCGATATGGACATATCGAGAGCGGATACGGGCTCATCGAGAATTAGAAGCTCCGGACTTACGGAAAGGCTTCTTGCTATTCCCACCCTTTGCCTTTGCCCCCCCGATAATTCGTGAGGATAGCCGTACAGGATTTCTTCATCCAATCCTACATTCTTTAGTAAAGAAGCGGCAAAATCAGGCCTGTCCTTTTTTTTGATAATATTGTTCTTAACGGCAGGATAAGAAATTATCTTATATATCTTTTTTTTCGGATTTAACGACGAATACGGGTCCTGAAAAACTATTTGGATTTTTTTCCTAAAGTTTTTCTTTTTATCCTTATAATCTAATAATTCTCCATCGTAATAAATATCTCCGGAGGTCTTGCTTATTAAACCCGTAATCAATTTAGCAAGGGTGGATTTGCCGCAGCCTGTTTCCCCGACTACCGCAAAAATCTCATTTCTAAATACCCCGAAGGTTATGTCGTCAACCGCTTTAATAACATCTCTTTTAATATCGAATATGGACTTATAATATTTATAATGTTTTGAGAGATTTAAGACATTTAAGATTATTTCTTTTTCCATGTTTTGAGAGATTTAAGACATTTAAGATTATTTCTTTTCCCATTTGACGCATCTGACAAACCTTTCCCCGCTTATTCCGTTTAATGGAATGTTTTTTAAGCAATTTTCATCCCTTTTAAAACATCTGGCATAAAACCTGCATTTGCCTTCCGCAAAATCATCTCTTGTCAAATAACCCGGTATCGTAAACAGCTTTTGCTTCGGCATATAATCCGCAGCTAAAGAGGGGACGCTGTTAATCAAAGAAACTGTATAGGGATGCAAAGGGTTGTCCATAATTTCCTCCGTTTTTCCGGATTCCATTACCTGTCCGGCATAAAATACATAAATCTTATCGGATATATTTTTTGCAATGCTTAAGTCGTGCGTTATAAAAATAATTCCCAGATTCGATTCGAGTTTTATCTTTTCGATAAGGCTTAAAACCTGCAAGGATGTGGTAACATCGAGCGCCGTGGTGGGTTCGTCGGCGATTAAAAAACAGGGATTAAGCACCATAGCCATTGCAATCATAACCCGCTGCCTCATACCCCCCGATAATTCATGAGGGTATGCGTTAAACCTTGCCTTCCCGTCGATGTTCATACGGTTAAGATAAGAAATTGCAATTTCTTTTGCCTCTGGTTTGCCTATTTTTTTATGGGCAAATATTGCCTCGGTAATCTGTTCCCCTATTTTAATGACAGGGTTTAGCGAAGTATTAGGGTCTTGAAATACAATCGATACCAACCTGCCCCTCACGGAGGGGAGATTTTTTGGATTTAGCCTTATAATGTCCAGCGCCTCTTTTTCTGCCGGACATCTTATTTTAA
>JAJYQZ010000109.1:0-2612 GCA_021794335.1 bacterium | reverse complement strand
GGGTTTAGCGAAGTATTAGGGTCTTGAAATACAATCGATACCAACCTGCCCCTCACGGAGGGGAGATTTTTTGGATTTAGCCTTATAATGTCCAGCGCCTCTTTTTCTGCCGGACATCTTATTTTAACAAAACCGGAAACTACTTCGGAGACATCGGGCGGGTTTAATCTCATAATAGAAAGTCCTAAAAACGATTTGCCGCTCCCTGATTCTCCGACAACGGCCGCAATTTCGCCGCCGTTCACATATAAATCCACGGAATCTATCACATTTATATATCCGCCCGCATATTTTTTGGGATACAATCTTACGGTCAGGTCTTTTATTTCAAGGTTCATTGTTTTAGTTCTGCCGCCATATACCATATAAATTACATTCTTTCAAGAACCGGCATGCAAAGAAGTTTTAAAGCATTGATTAAAACTATCTTAATTGCCCCCAGCAGATAAAGGCGGGGTTTAATATATTCGTAATCCCGGCCTATCAGCCTGTAATTTTGATAATATTTGTTAAAAAGGGATGCTAATTCCAGAATATATGAACTTATAATAGACGGTTCATTTAAATTTAATGCCGCTTCTATATTGTCTTTGAAAACGGAAATCTGCTTGACGATAAGATATATTTCATTAAAATCGTTATCCCTTTCGGATACGGCAGCCGTATTATCAAAAGAGGTTCCTGTTTCCTTAATACCGGCAGCGGCATTAAACTCCGCATCATTTACGCGATTTTCCACGGGGCTTACGCCGTTGTCATTTCCCTTTATTAGCCGGGCCATAAGGCTGTTTATCCTTGACACCGTATATTGAAGATACGGCCCTGTCTGTCCCTCGAAGGATAAAACATTATCCCAGTTAAAGTTGACATCCGTATTGCGCCTAGTTTTTAAGTCGTTAAATATTACGGCGCCGATACCTATTTTAAGGGCGGTGGATTCCTTTTCGTCAAGCGTAAAAATGTCTTTCTTATTTTCATCGTTACCGCTAAAACCTGTAATGGTACCTGCGCTATTCGATACGACATCCCTTTCCTTTAGTTTTTCCGCTGCCCTTTTGCTTGCCTCATCGATGTAATCCTCCAGAAAGACTAAATTGCCCTTTCTTGTTGACATGCCGATTATTCTGCCAAATTTTACATGAACCAGCCTGCCGCTTACGGAAAAGGCATATTTTTGAAAGAAAGGGTTATTGTTTAGTTTATCTTTGCTATCCCTTAATAAATCAAAAATATTAAAAAGCTGGTTAAAGTGCAGTGATTGTTCCGAACCGACCACATAAATCATCTTATCGTAATTGTATTTTGCCATTCTTAATACCGCCGTAACAATATCCCTCGAAAGATAAAGGGATGTTCCGTCGCTTTTGGCAATTAACGCCGGAGTTTTTATGTCTTTTAGAGGCACGATTATAGCTCCCTCGCTTTCCGCAGCCAATCCGCTTTTATAAAGTATTTTCACAACTTCATTCGCGAATTCGGCGCTTTGGGATTCCCCTTCATAAACATCGAATGAGATTCCAATCAAATTGTAAATCCGCTTAAATTCTTCGATGCTCAAGCTCCTAAAAAGCCTCCATATATCATATTGTCCCGCATCGGTTCCGCAAAAGCCGCTCTTATTTTCGGCGGTTATTTTTATGTCCGTACATTCGTCTTCTTTTTTCTGGATATTTGTACTATGCTGCAAATTTTCTAAATACTCTTCAAATGCTCTCTTAGATTTTAATATATTTTCTTCCAGTCTTTTAAACTTAAGCCTTGCATCTTCCTCAAGGCTTAAGTCTGTTTGAGCTTCTTTATGAATCCGCACATAAAGTCCGTATAAGGTCTTAACGGGGTCTTTTTCGAATTCGTAAAAATCGATATCGCCGTAACGACAAAATGCGGTAATAAGCTTGCCGAACTGGGTTCCAAAATCACCGAGGTAGTTTATTTTTAAGACATTATGCCCGCAAAATTCATAAATGTTGGCAAGGCTCATTCCTATAACGGTTGACCTCAGGTGTCCTACTCCAAAAGGTTTTGCTATATTCGGGGACGAAAAGTCTATAATAACCTTTTCGGGTTTGCGGGGGAACCCTCTTCCGTAGTTGCCGTTATCCTTTAAAACATTTTTTACGATAACCCCGATAAATTTTTCTTTATGGACAAAAAAATTAACATAAGGACCTTTTATTTCTATCTTGCTAAAGAAATCTTTTATTTGCTCAAAATTAGCCTGCGCATAATTTAGAAGTTCCGAAGCGGCATCCTCGGCTTTGCCTTTAAAACCGTATTTAGTTAAATAATAAGAGGCAACGGAATAATCTCCGTAAGAACTGTCCGGCGGGGTTTTAATAAGTTTTTCGGCCTCTTGCGGGTCAATATCCCGCTTATTTTTTTCTTTAATAAACGGTATAATAAACGAAATTAAGTTTTCTTTAAAAATATCCATATTACAGCCTTTTTTGATTCAGGCTCAGGTTCAGGTTTAGGTTTATTTGCCGAAGTCATCATCGGCTTATGCGAAGGCAAGCTCGACTATCTCGCATATAATATGGGCGATTAGAATGTGGTTTTCCTGTATTCTCGGTGTGTCCTTAGAAGGAATTTTTATTATAAAGTCGCACATA
>JAJYQZ010000166.1 GCA_021794335.1 bacterium | reverse complement strand
CCTTGAGCACCCCGCCCAGATTTTAGCCGATATATTCACCGTTTATGAGGCGAAAAGCAAAATGCGGAATAATACGAAGAAAGCGGCGGATGCCGCTCTGCGAGATGCCGGAAACATTATTAAAAATCTTAAGATAGCGTACTTCGGCGATGCAAACAATATGGCAAATTCGTGGATCAGCCTTCAGGCCGTTATGGGTTTCGAGCTTGTTTTGGCAATGCCTGACGGATTTAAAGCGGATGAAAGGGTTGCAGGCGAATCCGGAAAAAGGGGCGGAAGGTTTTCCGTTTCACATGATAAAATCAGCGCGGCTGAGGATGCCGATGTTATTACTACCGATGTTTTTATCAGTATGGGACAGGAAGATAACAAAGAAAAAATCGATAAGCTTAAGCCGTTCATTATCGATGACGGGGTTATCGGGAGCGCTAAAAAGGATGTTATATTTCTTCATTGTTTGCCTGTCCATAGAAACGAAGAGGTTACCGAAGCCGTATTCGAAAGGTTTTCGCCGTATGTATTCGAAGAGGCGGAAAACAGGCTTCATGTGCAAAAGGCAATAATGGAGATGCTTTTTTAAATAAGGAAAAAGCTAAATTTAAGGGAGAAAAATATTTATTATGGCTATGGCAAAAGATAAGATTGTTTTGGCTTACTCGGGAGGACTCGATACCTCGGTTATACTTAAATGGCTTATCAATACTTATAAAGCCGATGTTATCGCCTATTGCTGCGATGTGGGACAAAAAGAAGACCTGAACGCCGTAAAAGAAAAGGCTTTGAAAACCGGCGCAGCCGGAGCGATAGTTGAAGATATGAAAGAGGAATTTGCAGGGAACTACATTTTTCCGGCGTTAAGAGGCAATGCCCTTTATGAGGGCGCATACCTGCTGGGAACCGCCATTGCAAGGCCGCTAATAGCAAAGAGGCAGATAGAAATTGCCTCTGAAGCCGGCGCAAACTATGTGGCTCACGGGGCTACGGGAAAGGGAAACGACCAGGTCAGATTCGAGCTTGCCTATAGCGCAATCAATCCGGGTATTAAGGTAATTGCCCCGTGGAGGACATGGGAAATATCGTCGAGGGCGGAACTTGTCAGATATGCGGAAGATAACGGTATTGCGGTTCCCGTTACAAAAGAAAAACCTTATTCGAGCGATAAAAATCTTTTTCATATAAGTTATGAAGGGGGCATACTCGAAGATTTGGAAAACGTCCCAGATGAATCTATGTTTGAAATTACCGTTTCCCCGCAAAAGGCTCCGGATGTTCCCGAAGCGGTGGATATTGTCTATGAGGACGGCAATCCCGTATCGTTAAACGGAAAAGATTTAACGCCGGCAGGGATTATCGAAGAGCTGAATTTAATCGCCGGCAGAAACGGCATAGGAAGAGCGGATATTGTCGAGACGAGGATTACGGGTATGAAGTCGAGGGGCGTTTATGAAACGCCTGCCGGAACCGTCTTGAGTTTTGCCCACAGGCTTTTAGAATCTATTACTTTAACGGGCGAGGAGATCGAACTTAAAGACAGCCTTGTTCCCAAATACTCAAAGTTAATATACGAAGGCAGCTGGTTCAGCCCCGAATTTAACGCCGTTCAGGCGTTGATAGACCGCACCCAGAAATCGGTTTCCGGGCATATCGGGATAGAATTATACAAAGGAAATATGAAGGTTTTATACAGAAAATCAGGTAAAAGCCTCTATTCAAAAAATATCGTTACATTCGAAGACGACAAAGGAGCGTATTCGCAAAGCGATGCGACGGGGTTTATTAATTTGAAATCATTGCGGTATAAACTCAGGTTAAAGTAAAGTAAAGTATTTAATCGTTAATAAAAATATGTATTCGAAGAAAAAAAAACAGGCGCGGGTAAAAGAAAAAGAAAGCAAAGCCGCAGGTAATTTTGTCAGAGGGCGCTTTAAGGATGATATTTCGGGGATTACGGCAGATTTTACCTCTTCCTTAGACATCGATAAAAGGCTTGCAGATTTTGACATAGCAGGAAGCATTGCCCATCTTTACGCATTAAGAAAGGCGGGAGTCGTGAGCGAAAAAGAAAAGAAAGAGATAGAAAAATCCCTGTTAAAAATAAAAGAAGACATTAAAACCGGCGCTTTTAAATTTGACAAAAGATACGAAGATATACATATGAACATAGAAAAAAGATTAACCCTGCTTGCTCCCGTTTCGGGAGCCAAACTCCATACCGCAAGGTCCAGAAATGATCAGGTTTCGATTGATTTCAGGCTGTATGTGAAAAATGAAATTAAAAAAGTTGCCCTGCTGTCGTTAGATTTAAGATTGGAACTTGTAAGTATTGCCAAGAATCATATAGATACTATTCTTCCAGGATATACGCATCTTCAGCATGCCCAGCCCGTGTCGTTAGCCCATCATATTCTGGCTTACTATGAGATGTTTGCTAAAGATTTTGAGAGATTAATAAATTGTTATGCCGCGGCAGATGTTCTTACGCTTGGCAGCGGCGCCCTTGCAGGCGTCGATTTTGAAATAGACAGGCAGTTAGAGGCAAAGATGCTGGGGTTTGCAAAGATTTCAAGAAACAGCATGGACAGCGTTTCGGACAGGGATTTTGCCCTTGAGTTTAATTTTGCCCTTTCAATGATTATGATGCATCTTTCGAGGTTTTGCGAAGAGTTGATAATATGGAACAGCGAAGAATTTGGATTTATAGAGTTAAAGGACGAATTTACGACAGGTTCAAGCATTATGCCCCAGAAGAAAAATCCGGATGTTCTGGAACTTATAAGAGGAAAGACCGGAGGCGTCATATCGAACCTTTTATCCCTGTTTATAATGATGAAGGCTTTGCCGTTAACATACAACAGGGATATGCAGGAGGATAAAAAGCCCGTTATGGAGAGCGCGGATACCGTTTATAACTCCATTTTAATTTTTACGGAGATTATAAAAACGGTTAAATTTAATGCAAAAAATATGCGCTCAAAGTTGGACGATGATTTTATTTATGCTACCGATATCGCGACATACCTTGTAAAAAAGGGCATCCCTTTTAGAAAATCCCATGAAATAGTCGGGCGGATAGTAAATTATGCCAAAGAAAATAAAAAAACATTATCAAAACTCAAGGTCGAGGAATACAAGAAAATATGCGGCGGCATTGAGAATGATATATTTGAGGTATTTAATCCGTTAGCCTCCGTCGATTTAAAAAAATCTTACGGCGGAACTGCTTTAAACAGGGTTAAATCTATTATAAACGATTATGAAGAAGAAATTGAAAGAAATAAAAAATCGCTGGAGAGGCTTGAGCAGTAAAATAATTTTATTCATCCCTTTATTAATTTTAATCTTTGCCGCTTTCTCCCTTTCCTTTTTTTTATCCGGATGCGCCAAAACTGCCTATCCTAATCCCCCGATTATAACGCCTCCCCCGCCCCCGAAAGTTTTATCGGCAGAGAAGCTCAAAAACAGCATTAGCATTATATATGAATACAGCCATAGTTTAAACGGGATAAAGGGATTTTTAATTTATGAAAAATGGTATAAAAACAAAAAGAAGGTAAAGTTTTCATGTAATTCGTCCACGCTTATCGCTTTTCAGAATTTGCTTTTCATAAAAAAATTTAGCTTGCAATATAATAAGTTTTTTTATAATGTAAATAAAAAAGATTTGAAAACCGGCTATTATATTTTTTGCGTCCGCAGCAAAGATAATTTTGGAATAAAGTCGGGATTTTCAAATTATATAGCCGTTCATATAGTAATATAAAAAATGGTAAATTGTTCCAACCCGCTTCAGCGATATTTTTGTCCACGTGTTTATCGAAGCATGCCTTCGGTACGGATAGAAATGATGCCGGATAAAGTATCAATTAATTCTAATTTCAGATAATAATCGTTTTGGAGGCGCTTATATGGCTTTATTCAAAGAAAAACTTAATAAAATATTCTTTTTATTAAGCATAATCATAATTGTAATACTTGCCGTTTTGCTGTTTCAAAAAAGGTTCGGGCTTTATTTTAAAAAGGTTCCCTATTCTATAAAATTGGTTCGCGTTATAGGGGGGAAGTCCAACCTTAAGGGTCCTGCCGATGTTTTTTTCGGAGCTAAGAATAACCTGTATGTCGTCGATTCAGGCAATTCAAGAATAATAAAATTTAATCTGGGCGGAAATTATCTGCGCCAATGGGGCATCGAGGGTAAGACGACGGGCGAGTTTATGGTTCCTTTATACGGATGCTCTTACGGGAATCCCGAAAGAATTTTTATAGTCGATTCGGGAAATTCAAGAATTCAGATTTTTAAGCCGAACGGAAGTTTTATTTCGGAATTCGGAAAAACCTCAAATTCCAAAAGATTATTAATAGAGCCGACATTTTTGGGTTTTGCGTATAATAGAATTTATGTTGCAAACTCCGGGGCTAACGATATACTTATTTATTTAAAAAACGGTCAGTTTTACGAAAGGAAAAAAAATCTAAAATTAACTAATACCGGCGGTTCGGCAAAAACTGGAAAGCGTCGCGGCGGGAAAGGCAAAATAAACCTTGGCAATGTAACATTTAAAAAACCGGTAAGTATGGCTTTTTCCCGGAAATATATTTATGTATCGGATTACAGCCTGTCCAAAATACTTGTTTTTAACAGGCAGTTTGATTATATAGGCTCAATCGGCACGCCGGGGGATAACGGTTACAAGCTTTATCATCCCGTGGGCATTGTTTATAAAAACGGCTATCTTTATGCCGCAAATTACGGAAGAAGCATCATAACGGTTTTTAAGTTAGTTAACGGCTATAATGTCGTAAAATCTTACAATTTCGGCACCCCCGGGGTGGGGAGCAGGAACTTTAACCACGAATCGAATATTTCCATATCTAAAAACGGCAAGTACATGGCGGTAGCCGACACCAACAACGATAACATATTAATATATCGGATATTCGGGGCAGATTGATTCATATATGCGAACGGCGGCCGCAATAATAGGCGCGGGTCCTGCGGGGGCCTCGTGCGCATGTTCCCTGTCCCTTAAGGGGATAGAAAATGTGTTAATCGATAAAAGAAAAATCATCGGTTTCCCCGTTCAATGCGCGGAGCTTGTCAGCCGTAATATAAATCAATTCGTTAATTTAGCCGAAATTCCTTCCGCTGTAAATCAAAAAGTTAGCTTTATGGACATCGATACGGGAAAGAATCTTTACAGCTTTGAAGGTAAGGGGTATATGCTGAATCGGGATGTTTTCGACGGCTATATTGTCAAATCGGCGGTCAAAGCCGGAACTAATTTACTTAAACAGACAAACATCCTGAAAATTAATGCGGGTGAAAATAAGATAACCGGCGTGCGCATCGCGGATAATAAGCCTATAGAAATTAATTACGATTATTTAATTATAGCAGCCGGTCCCAAAAATAACTTTGATTTACGCGGTAATTTTAAACAGGGACTGAAAAATAAGTCTTATATTTTTGCGGCGCAGGTAAGGGCGGATCTTTTAAAAGAGGAAGGGCTTGGTTCTACTATTTGTTATTTCAGGCCTTATATTCCCTATGGTTACGGCTGGGTTTTTCCGAAAGGCAGATTTGCAAATGTCGGCATAGGCATCGAAAAGCCAAGGACCTTCATGCCCCTTTCAAGTTCTCTTAATAATTTTCTTAACGAAATAAGAAATAAAGGGCTTATCGGTTCCAATATATACGGAAAAACATCCGGTCTTGTTCCCGTATCGGGTTTAAATGATTTATATTCCGGCAATATTGCGTTGTGCGGCGATGCCGCCGGCTTGACGCATCCAATTACCGGAGCGGGTATCGTAAGCGCAGTAATTTCCGGGAATTTATTGGGCGGTTATGTTGCGGAAAGTTTAAAAACATCAAAAAATTTATTAGAGGAATACAAGGAAGAGATAGAATCCATTTTTAAAAACCCCCTGTCAACCGCTTCAAAAAAGCGTTACGAATTATATCCCCGAATGACGGACGCGGATAATATAGACAAATTAATTAAGCGCCTGTGGCCTTCGTTCGAGGAGTATTACGAATAAAACCCCGCGATTTTTATTAAAAACTTGTTTTATACTTATTAATAGGATAAAATAGACTAATGAATTCCTTGAGATACACCGGATATTTCTTAATATCCATCGGCAAATAATTTTAAAAGTTTAATAAAAAGTAAAAAGGAAAGGTACCGTTTATAATGACGATGCAGCTCAGGGATTGGGTGAATACAACGGACGGGCAGCATAAAAAAGCATTGAAAATCGGCATATTGTCCGACAAGGATAGCTTTTTCTTTAAAGAAAAGGTCGGGATTTATCTCGATACAAAATGGACAAGCCTTTACGACTTAGGGCCTTCAAGGATAGACCAGCATAAAGACATATTCAAGATGGCTTTTAAACTGGGGGAAGCGATAAAGACGGGGAAGCTGGAATTTGGAATTGCCTTGCTTAAAAACAATTATGCCGCCGTTACGGTTTTGCTGAATAAATTCAAAAATGTAAGAGCCGTCTTTGCGGGAGACGACGAAACTATCGTCAACTCGAGAAAAGAATTTAATGCCAATGCGATAGTCGTCAAAAATAGCGGCGTTACCATAGACACAAAAAACTGCGAAAGAGAGATTAATATTTTTCTTTCGACCGATTTTACAGAACAGAATCAAACCGTGCTAAATTTTATTGCTAACGCAGAAAACATAAATGTATAAGTGTAAGAATTGCGGCGCCGCTTCTATAAAATGGGTCGGAAAATGTCCCGAGTGCCAGAGCTATAACACGATGGAGATTGCCCTCCCAGAGGCAAAATCAACCAAAACCGTCAAGTTATACGACAAGCCCCCGGAAAATTCTCCCGTAACGCCGGTAGAGGCAGAAAGTTCAAAGGCTTTATCCCGAATTAAAACCGGAATAAACGAGTTCGATGTTTCCGTCGGCTCAGGTTTAGTTAACGGTCAAAGCGTACTGATAGGCGGCGATCCCGGAATAGGCAAATCCACCCTTATGCTTCAGATTTCAAACAGGCTTGCTTCGCCCGGTCCAGGTTTAAAGATATTATATATTTCCACCGAAGAATCATTAAACCAGCTTCTTTTGAGGGCAAAAAGGCTCGGACTTACTTCGGGCAATCTGTTTTTATTATCCCTTAACGATATAAACGAGATATTATATACCGTTAATAACGGGGATTACGATTTTATAATTATAGATTCCATTCAAAGGGTTACGATGCCGGACTCGGAAACCGCCTACGGAAGCCCTAATTCTTTAAGGGAAATCGCCCACGAGATAACGTCCGCCTGTCTTAAAAAAAATTGCGGGGTATTTTTTGTGGGACATGTTACCAAAGAGGGTAATTTTGCCGGTCCAAAAACTCTGGAACATATAGTAGATACCGTTTTATACTTTGATTCGAGCAAAAAGGATTCTTACCGCATATTAAGGTGTTATAAGAATAGATTTGGTTCCACCGATGAAATCGGCGTTTACGAAATGTCCGAAAACGGTCTGGCAGGAGTAAAAAATCCATCGGCATATTTTATAGAGGAAAGGCAGGCCGGTTCCCCGGGTTCCGTCGTAACGGCATGCATGGAAGGGACAAGGTCTTTGCTTGTGGAGGTTCAAGCCCTTGTCGTTCAATCATATATGCCTGTTCCAAAAAGGGTCTGTCTGGGAATAGACGGCGGAAGGGTTTCTATTATAGCGGCGGTTTTAGAAAAAAAAGAAGGAATTAAGCTTTCATCTAAAGAAATTTATGTTAAAATATTCGGAGGGATAACTATTCAAGAGCCGGGGATAGATTTGCCGATTGCGGTTTCCGTTATTTCAAGCTATTTAGAAAAGCCTATACCCCCTGATTTTATGGCGTTTGGAGAGATCGGTCTTACCGGCGAGGTCAGAGGGGTTATGAATCCGTCTGCCCGCGTTAAAGAGGCCGTTAATTTAGGTTTTTCTAATATCATACTTCCCGAATCCAATTTAAAAGATATAAAAGGTATTAAGGGAATAAATTTTCACCCTGTTTCGAAACTAAAAAAAATCATTGAATATTTAAGTTAACTGACATAAAATAATACAATTTAGGCAATAAAAAATAAACGGCATAATTAACTAAAAATTTTGACAGAGATTTAAATTGCAGAATATTTCCTTTGATTACATAGAAGATGAACTAAAAATGGTCGAAAGCCAGTTTGAAACTCATCTTGCCACCGAAACGCCGCTGATTCAAAGGGTTGCGAAATATGTGATTTCAAGCGGCGGAAAGAGGATACGCCCTATACTCCTCCTTGTATCTTCAAAAATTTGCGGATATAAAGGCGATGACCATATTCCTTTAGCCGCAGTTATCGAATTTATCCATACGGCTACGCTTCTTCACGACGATGTTGTCGATAACGCCCCGTTAAGACGGGGAAAGTCATCTGCAAATACGGTTTTTGGAAATGAAGCTTCGGTGCTTGTAGGCGATTATTTATTCGCAAAGTCTTTCAATATGCTTTCGGGCATAGGCAATATTGATGTTATAAAGGCGTATTCTATTGCTACGACGCTTATGGCCGAGGGCGAAGTGAAAGAGCTTGTTAAAACCGCCGATATTAAAACGACGGAGGATGATTATCTCGATATAATTATAAAGAAAACAGCCGTGCTTTTTGCCTGCGCATCGCAAATAGGCGCAATAATTTCCCTGAAAAACGATGAATACGGTCAAAACCTTTACGATTACGGTTTAAACATCGGCATTGCATTCCAGCTTATGGACGATGCCCTTGATTATACTTCAAACGAAGAATTCGGCAAGTTTATAGGCAATGATTTAAAGGAGGGCAAGCTCACCCTTCCGCTCATCCATACCATGGAAAGATGCCTTAATAGCGAGAAAGATATCGTTTCCGAAATTATTTATAAGAAAAAACTTACGAACGCAGACCTTCAAGCTGTTTTAAAACTTGTAAAAAGCTATGACTCGATAGATTACACTATATCGAAGGCAAAGGCGGCCGTTTTGAAAGCAAAAGAAAATTTAAATGTTTTTCCCGATTCGGAACACAAAAGAAATTTAACGGATATAGCAAATTACATAATAGAAAGGAAATTATAACTTATGAACGATTTTATCTTTAAAGAAAACGAATTATACTGCGAAGATGTTCCGGTCAAGCATATTGCGGCCGAAGTAGGGACCCCTTTTTATTTATATTCGCTTGCAACATTAAAAAGGCACGTAGGCGCCTTTGACGAAAGTTCAAAAGTATTAAATTCTATTGTTTGTTATAGTGTAAAGGCAAATTCGAACATTGCTATTCTTAATTTTTTATTTAAAATGGGTTGGGGGGCGGATATTGTTTCAGGCGGAGAGCTTTTCAGGGCAATTCAAGCAGGGGTCGATAAACAAAAAGTGGTATATTCGGGCGTCGGTAAAACGGAAAGCGAGATTGAATTTGCTCTTAAGTCGGATATATTAATGTTTAATGTCGAATCTTTGCCCGAATTATTTTTGATAGATAAAATTGCGGGAGATTTGGGCAAAAAAGCGCGGATTTCTTTTAGAATTAATCCTAATGTCGATCCAAAAACCCATC
>JAJYQZ010000240.1 GCA_021794335.1 bacterium | reverse complement strand
GACTTTTTCTGGATAATTTTAAACATATTAAAACCTTCTTTGTCAATTTGGGCATCAATCTTGCTCAGGTGTCCCTGTCTTTCGGAGCCGATGATTTTGACGGGACATTAATAGAAGAAAAAATATCTCATGACGCAGGTTCAACAAACCCTGCAGGGCTTAGCGTCAAAATGGTAAAGAAGATTATCGAAGAGACTGGTAATATCCCAACCGAAAGGGATACTCTATATAATGCAGTGTTTAGCTAACGCATCTATTAAATTAAAAAAATCTAAAAGTTTAAAGTTTAAGGAGGTTAAATTATGTTAAACCTAAACAAAACGGAGTTTAGCGTCAACTCGTTTGTCTTTTATCCCAGTTACGGAGTCGGTATTGTCGAATGTATTTCCGCGCAAAAAATTGGTTCGGCGGACATTTCTTTTTACAATGTTAAGATTTTAGAAAACAATGCTAAAATTATGGTCCCCGTGAAAAATGCGCATGAAGTTGGACTTCGTCAATTGATTAAGGAGAATGAAATACAAAAAGTTTTTGATGTATTGGAAGCCAGATGCATTAAAAATCCTTTCGCAAGAAAAGAATCATGGAATAAGCGGTTTAACGGCTATAACATAAAACTATGTTCGTCGTGCCTTTTTGAGGTTGCCGAGGTTTTAAGAGACCTTTATATATTAAAGGCGGAAAAAGAACTATCTTTTGCGGAAAAAAAGATGTTCGAAAAAGCAAAACATTTAATAATCAAAGAATTATCCACCGTTATGCACAGGCCGGAGACATTTGTAGAGGACAAAATAAAACGGATATTCGTTCAGTGATAGGCGATAAAAAATAAGAACCTGAAATCCTAATTACTTACTAATTAGCTAATATATAAAATAAATTAAAACGAATTTTATAAAAATGATTTAATTCAATGGTGAATTTTAATGAAAATTTTTAATAAAGAGCCGATTCTTTTTGTAAGAATATCTCTTGTTTTGATTTCGGCAATTTTGGGTTATTTAATCGGCAAGGAGTACTGGCACAACGACCTTCTGTCTTATGTCGGGCTTTTATTTGGTTTTACGATAGGTTTTATTGTCGTAACCGTTGAAAAAAGCATGGAATCCATATCCACCAAAAAGATATTAGCGGGTGGAATGGGGCTTTTTATAGCTCTTTTTATAATTAATTATGTAACATATCAACTGTTTAAAGGATTTTTTACCGGCAATCTTTTAGGTTATATAACCTATGCTTTTGTCAATTTTGTTGCGGGCTATCTCGGTCTTATCATCGGGTTGAGGGTAAGCGACGAGGTGAGCATCGGAGGTTTTGCCAATAAGGCTCACCATTTAAATCCAAAAGATATAGAGGGTAAACAGGATAAGTCCGAGTCCTGCCGCAATTATAAAGTAATAGATACAAGTTCCTTGATTGACGGACGCATACTCGATGTCGCAAAAACCGGTTTTATCGACGGCGTTCTTATAATACCCACATTCGTTCTCCATGAACTTCAACATATCGCCGATTCCCAGGACCCGCTTAAAAGGGTGAAAGGAAGAAGGGGTCTCGATATATTAAAAGAGCTGAGAGAGGATAAAAATATCAATATCGAATTTGCCGACATCGATTATCCGAATATTAAAGAAGTCGACGCAAAACTTATCGCATTCGCAAAAGAAAAAAACGGAAAAATTATCACAACCGATTTTAATTTAAACAAGGTGGCGCAGGTCAGAAATATTAATGTCTTAAACATTAACGACCTTGTTAAAGCCCTTCGGCCGATTTTGCTTCCAGGAGAGGCGGTAACCGTTTTAATTGCCAAAGAGGGAAGGGAAAAGAATCAGGGTATTGCCTATATGGATGACGGAACTATGGTAGTGGTCGAAGATGCGATGAAACTAGTCGGTTCGGAACTCGATGTTACAGTTACAAGCGTCCTTCAAACATCGAGCGGCAGAATGATATTTGCAAAAATAAATTACGATAGAGAGACGGTTTAGATTTCTAACGCGGTATCGACATTCCCGCGAATGTGTCATTTACCGCGAAAGCAGTATTGTCATTCCCGCGAAAGCGGGAAAGTTTCAAAGAAACTTCACGAGTGTCGTCAGACACGAGAGCGAAGCGTTAATCCAGAATAAAGATTTCTCAAAGTCCCAACCCGCCTCAGCGGTAATCCAGAAAAATAATTTTCTACCCGCAATTTTGAGCGTTACGACAGCCTTGCCATGACCCTTTGTTTGCCTAAAATGACGGCGATTTTAATTATAGACGGTCCATCTAATTTACCCGTGAGGAAAAGCCTTAATGTTTCGTAGCAATCCTTGACGGTCTTATTGCCGCCCGCGGCAGTTTCTTTTATTGCGTTTTTAATTGAAATTTCGTTAAACTCCGCCGTTTTTTCAATGTTTTCACGCAGGATTGTTTTCAGGCTTTTAAGGTCTTCAAAGTTATATTTATTATTGTTAATGTTATCCGCATTTGCTTTTATTTTGAAATCGTCGAAAAATATTTTTAATTCTTCCAAGAGCTCCTTTACGGTTTTAAATTCCTGCTTTAAAAAATCTATTATCTTCAAAGATGTTCCTGTCGGATAGGTTTCTTTAAGCTTGGACATAAGGGACTTGGGACTTCCCGAAGGCGCCGCCTGCACGGCGTCAAGCTGACTGAATTTTTCCGTAATAATATTAATTAGTTCGGAGGCAGGCGTGTTAATAAGCCATTTTTCGTTGACGAATTTTAATTTTTCTTCGTTAAAGATGGCGCTTGAACTCTTTGTTCTTGTTATATCAAAGGCGGATGCCATTTCGGATATGCTTGAAAATATCTCCTTTTCAGTTGTGTTTTTGCCGGCTTTGTCTTTGCCGCCGTCTTTATGCATTACAAATGTATTTCCCGTTATCGCAAGGTAGTTTAATATAGCGTCCGGAAGATACCCCTCGTTTTTATAGTAAAAGATATTGGAAGCCGAATCCCTTTTTGACATTATCTTGCCGTCCTTGCCGTATAAGAGTGAAATGTGCGCAAAATCTGGTATATTTTTTTCTAAAGCCTTAAGGAGTAAAATCTGTTTCGGCGTATTGGAGATATGGTCTTCGCCTCTTATTACATGAGTTATACCTAAGTCGCTGTCGTCTATAATGGAGGCAAAATTATATGTGAACCTGTTGTCTTCGGTCTTAAGGATAAAATCGCCGATTAGTTTTGGGTTAAAGGCGATGCGGCCATGAACGATATCGTTGAATTCGATAGAATTTAACCCTATTTTAATAATATTCAGGCGAATCGACGGATAAAGCCCTTTTTCTTTAAACTTGGAGCGGAATTCTTCTTTTTCTTCCGGCGAAAGATGCAGGCATCTGCCGCTATAAATGTAAGGTTTTTTTGACCTTATCGCTAACTCTTTCGATTTTAAAATATCTTCTTCGTCGCAGAAGCATTCATAAATCAACCCCTTTTCCTTAAGAATATCGAGGTAGTTTTCATAGACGGCGGTTCTTTCCGACTGCCTGTAAAATTCATCCCATTTAATACCCACCCATTCCAAATCGCCTATGATAGAATCTTCGTATTCTTTTTTACTTCTAACCCTGTCCGTATCGTCTATCCTTAAAATAAGCCTGCCTTTGTTTTTCAGGGCAAAAAGATAATTAAACAAAAGCGTTCTTACACCGCCTATATGGAGGTTTCCCGTAGGGCTTGGGGCAAAGCGGACGCGAACCCCCGAGGAATTTTTATCTGTATGCATATATGCCGGAAAATTGTTTATTGTTTTGTTGTTTGCCGCGTTTGTTGTTTTGTTATATTGACAATTATTGCATTGTTTTTAAAAAAAGTAAATAACGGGGCCGATTTTTATTTAAACTTATCGCAGAGCAATTCCGCAATTTCGATATCTAAGGCAGAGGTTATTTTTATATTAAAGTCTGTCGATAATATCGGCACGACCGCCAACCCCAAATTTTCCGCCAAAGATATGTCGTCGGTCGATGTAAAGCCTGTTCGGCGGGCTTCGTGAAGAGCCTTTTTTATAATGTTAAACTTAAATACTTGAGGAGTTTTTGCGGATATTAAATTATCCCTTTTAATGGTTTTAAGTTTGACGGGATTCGGCAATATTAATTTGTCGGGATTTGTTTCTTTAAAATTTATTTCTTTAATCGTGTCCGTTGCCGGCGAACATAAAAAAGCGGCGCCGTGGGCTGCGGTTTTATCTAAAAGCAGGGTTAATTCTTCGTCCTTTATAAACGGCCTTGCGGCGTCGTGAATAAAGACGACGGCATTTTCCGCCTCGGAGGCGGGTAAAATACTTTCTAAATATTTTATGGAGTTACCCACGGAATCCTGTCTTGTCTTCCCCCCTGTTATTATGTGTAATTTTTTTGTACCTGTGCCTCCGGTATTTTTTTTAAAAAAATCGCTCCAGTTAAAATCGAAAACGGAGGAAGGCGGCGTTGCTATAACGACGGCATCAAAATTAATACTCGATTTTGTAAATATTTCAAGGCTGTGGAGTATAATTTCTTTATCCCTGATTTTTACAAGCTGTTTTGGAACCTTAAGTCCCGTTCTTAAACCTGCTCCCGCGGCAAGCAATATTGCGTATGATTTCATTTTATTAAATAATTTATTTATATTGTTTATTATATCATAATCATACCTTAATCCCGCAGTAGAAACGCAGGGTAAAAGTGGAAATCAGGCAAGGAAAAAAGAAAGAATTTACTGCTGTGATATAAGGCAGACGCTAAAAGCTTCTATCGCTTTTTGTTTTCCCACAGAGTCAAGCCCTTCTTTGGTTTTTCCTTTAATATTAATGCAGGATTTATCAACGCCCAGCGCGGCGGACACCGAATTTATCATTTGTTCTTTATACGCGGATATTTTCGGCGTCTGGGTTATAATCGTAATATCGGCATTTACCAGCGCGTACCCTTTTTCCTGAACCAATTTATAGGCATATCTTATTATTTCTATACTGCTTATTCCTTTTGTCGATTTAAGGTTGTCGGGGTATAGAACGCCTATATCGGGCAGGCTCAGGGCGCCGAGCAGGGCATCGGTAAGGGAGTGAAGAACGACATCGCCGTCGGAATGGGCGGCAACGCCGATATGTCCCTCGATTAACACCCCGCCGAGATAAAGCCTTTTGGCTGCCTTTTCAAAAAGCGCAACCTCTAAAAATTTATGGATGTCGTAGCCGCACCCTATTCTAATGTTATTCATTATGCTTATTATGCCGCTTATTAATCTTTTGTAAATTATAGCAGATTTTTATAATCTTTGTAAGTTTGAAAATGGTTTAATATTAAGATATAATTTCTTTATCGATATCGATTTTCGGATAATAAACGGGCAATTGCCAAAAATCATATAATTTAGCTTAATGTTTAAGCATATTGAAAAAGTAAAAAACACAGGCGGATTCAGCCTTCTCGAGATAGTTCTTACGATTATTATAATCGGACTTGCCTTGAGTGCGATAACCGAAAGTTTCATAGTCGGTTCGGCAAAGAGCATAAATATCGTGAATGAAGAAACGGCGGTAAATGTTGCAAAGCAGGAAATGGCGGCGCTGAATTACTGCCGGAACGGAGGAAGCGTGACGAGGGTATGTACGGCGTTTAATAATACCGGCAGTCAGAACTGCAATGGTAATCCGAATAATACTTGGTGTAATCCTTCAAGCTTTTACACTTCCCCTCAAGGTCCGACCATTGTAAACAACGAATGCTTTTATACGACCGTAAATGCTCAAAATGTTGATTTTACCGACCCTTACAGTGGCATTAACGGTAATGGGAAGATTCAGAATACTTCAAATAATTTTATCCAGACCATAGTTCAAACGAGGTGGTTTGCTTTAAACGGCAACGGAACTTGTCCGGCGGCTCCGGCAAGTTATCCGTTCGTGACTCTTTCGACGGTTTATGCGAATTATTAACGATTTGTCATTCCGAAGGAAGCAGGAATAACAAACAAAAGAATGATAAAGTAGTTCTTAAATTTTATGAAAATAATAACAATATTTTTTAATGATATTAAGAAAAATAGCGGCGGGTTTACGCTTATAGAATTAGTGATGACTATTATTCTAATAGGCATCTTGTCGATAGGGCTGTATCAAGTCGTGATGTGGGGGATAAACGATTATTTGATTAACGAGGAATACCTGCACTCCAATAATTCTATGACTTATGCGATGACGGTAATCAGGAGGAATTTGGAAAATGCGGCTGTTCTGACCGCTCCCTTAACGATAAGCGGCGGTGTGTGTCCGTTAAATACAAATAATTATCCGAATAACGGCCAAGGTAACAATAATCCTCCTATCACTATGGCTTGCAATGACGGCTCGGCGCCTTCTTGTTCCAATAATACCGAATGTCCCACAAACGGAAATTGCACTAATCCTGTTTCGCCAAGCGAAGTTGCTTTTTACCAGAATATTAAGATAAACGGAGTAACGACGCAGCAGCTTGTCGTGTTTTGCGTGAATCCAAATAATAATGCATTATATAAAGAGGTTACGACGACTAATGGAACGACGGTATCTTATCCCGTTGCGGATAATATTAGTAGTATTAATTTTTAGTACGGCGGTTTCTTTGAGCGGATGCAAACGCCGCGGCGGCGGAGGCAATCCGCCTCCGTCAGTTTCTTATTGCGTTAAAAATCCCACTATTAGTGTATATAATTGCAATATAAATTTTACAATAACAAGTTCGGCAGGTTACAGCCCCAGCCAAATTGGCGGGGTTTCGGTGATTGTTGCAAATCCGCAGTAATGACAAACTAATGATTATGATAAAATTTTTTAAAAAAACGGTTGTCGGTTCAAATAAGGGTATTTCCATAATCCTTGCGATTATTATTATTGTAATTCTGGGGCTTGCTGGGTCTATATTTGCTTATCTTATGGCAAGCGGGAGCATCGTTTCGAGGTCTAATCTGGCAAGCGCGGAGGCTAAATACGCCGCAAAATCGGGGGTGGAGATAACGATGTATGAAATAGAAAATGGCAGTAGCAGTGATTTTTCGCCCAGCCTGCTTTCCGGTTGCCCTCTTAAAAAACCAGTTTTACCGCCCGGTGTAACCGGCAGTCCAAGCAATATTCGTTATCTTTCCGGCAACTTACAGGGCAGTCTGAAAACGAAAACGGTTGCCCCTGATATTAATTATACTCCTACTTTTTGCGCCGTGGAAGGTGAATTGTCAAGTGGCGGAGGCGGCGGTAATTGCACTTACTATATCATTACTTCCAACGGCTTTGCGGGCGGAACGGAAAGAGAGATTACGGCGGAGGTCGGCATCAAAAAAAACGACAACTGCACCGGCATTTACGTCGAGACCGAACTGTCTAATTCATACTAAGTAAGGGGGATATTCATGCTTAACACTGCGCTTTACGCCATAAATTTCGGGGATTTTTATTATGAAAACCTTGACTGTTTTGCGAACTATTCTAATCTCGGGTTAAAAGAAATCATATTGATTCATGTCATCGACCCCGCCCTTTTTCAGCACAGCCTTTATTCCGTTTATAAAAAAGAGGACGAGGAAAAGATAAGGAGATTTGCGGAAATAAAATTAGAAGACATAAAAAAAGACCTTGAAAAATCAGGATTTGGAGTTCGCATTGCGATAAGGGTGGGCGATATTGCCGATGAGATTGCAGATGAAGCCGAAAAAGAGGATATCGATTTTGTCGTTCTAGATAAAAAGGCAAATATAAAACATACGGGCTATTTTTCATTTTACGGTTCCCCGCTTTATGACATTTTAATAAAAGTGAATAAACCCGTACTTGTCATGAAAAGGGTTTTATTTCATCCAACGGGTGTGATAAAAACCGATGAAAACGCGGACTGCAAGAGTCTTTTCGCGGATGTCGTCTTTGCTACCGATTTTTCGGAGTTTTCGCTCAGGGCTTTGCCGTTCATAAATAAAGTGCCTGCCGATATAATCAAGATGTTCACGATTTTATATGTTATCGACGAAAAGGCGGTAAAGAATTTAAAGCCGGAAGAGATAAAGAATTATGAAAAAAATCTGGCAGAAAAGGCAGAGGATGCCGTCCGCGGATTAAACTACCGTTTTACGAAGGAAAAATCCAATCTTGAGGTGATCGTCAGGAAGGGTATTCCCTGCAAAGAGATAACGGATTTCATGGTCGGGACGAGAAAAAAACTTTTAATTTTAGGACATAAGGGAATGGATAAAGAAAAATTAGCCGAAATACTTTTCGGCAGTACCGCCGAAAGGGTGATAAATGCCTTGCCGTGTTCGATTCTTATCGTTAAATAAATAATAACCTTAAATCACCGTTAGAAACTATTAAAATTGTTTTAATATATAATAAGTTCTGGATTCCTGCTTTCGCAGGAATGACACCCGTTGGGTGAAAAGTTAAATTCCGTCATTGTCATTCCTGCGAAAGCAGGAATCCAGAAAAAGAAATTTCTAACGGTGATTTAAGGTTATTATTATAATTATTTAATTGAATTAATGGACCCTTTAAAAAGATTTCATAACGAGGACTGGCATACCCCTGAAGGGAAACTCATCAGGGAGTTTGTTTTTGGGATAAACGACGGCTTAGTTACAACCGTGGGATTTGTCGCGGGCGTTACTGGAGCCCTTGTAAACACCAGAATAGTTCTTATGTCGGGTGTGGCCGAGATTGTTGCAGGGACGGTTTCGATGTTTTTCGGGGCTTATCTTGCCACAAAGTCCCAAAACGAATTTTACCAAAAAGAAATTAGAAGGGAAAAAAGGGAGATTGCGGAAAACCCTAACCACGAAATAGAAGAGATTTACGAGTTGTACGGCGATAAGGGCTTTATCAAAGAAGAAATAGACCCCATCGTCAAAAGGCTTATGTCCGACAAAAAGGTTTTGCTTAATTTTATGGTACAGGATGAGTTAGGGATAAGTCTTAATTATTATGAAAAACCTCTTAAAATCGCTTCTTATACAGGTTTGTCTTTTTTAGCGGGAGGTATTCCGCCGCTAATTCCATATTTTTTTACCAGAAATTCTTTTATGGCAATAGTTATGTCCATTTTTCTTTCCATATTAGTTTTGATATTTGCCGGCTTTGCAAAGGCTAAAGTTACAAAAACTAACGGATTAAAGAGTTCCATGGAGATGGTTTTAATAGGCGGGGCCGCCGCCGCCTTCGGGTTTATTTGCGGCAGGTTGATTTCACTCGTTTAATCCGGAATTAAGCCGCATCGGCGGTCTATTATCGTATGATTTTGCAAAAAGGCCGAATATGATTGCAGCGCAGGTAATAACGACGGCAACCAAGCTGTAAGCCGATATAAAATTGAAGTAATCAAATACGGCGCCTACGGCAAACGGCCCTAAAACAAACCCTAAATCGCTCAATGTTCTGTAAATTCCTATTGCCTCGTCATAATGATTTTTATCGACGCTATCCATAAGATATAGATTTCTTGCCGGCCCCGAAAAACCGCCGCCCGCGCTTATAAGTATGATGGAAGCGCCGAATGTGAACAGGTTTTTGAAAATAATAAAGCTTAGCACGCCGGCCGCGCTTATAATGAAGGATGTTATGATAGATTTTTTTACTCCCATTATGTTTATTAAGATC
>JAJYQZ010000345.1 GCA_021794335.1 bacterium | reverse complement strand
CAGGCAATACGCTTGTTTTAGTTCATAGGAAAGAGCTTTTATTTCAAACTGCGGATAAATACAAAATGATAGGCGGGGATGATTCGCATATAGGATATATAGCTCAAGGCGTTTTTAAAACAAACCGTCTAACCGTCGGTATGATGCAGACGGTTTATAAAGGCTTGAATAAAATTAATTTTAAATATTTCGATACGGTTATTATAGACGAGGCTCATCATTCTATGGCTTCTACGTGGAGAACCGTTATTGAAACCGCTAAAAAATCAGGCTGTAAAATTATAGGCGTAACCGCCACGCCGTTTAGAACCGACGAACAGCAGCTTAAAGACTTATACGACGAACTTGTTTTTAAACTTGATATTTTAGATTTAATTAAAGCCGGTCATTTAGTGTCGGTTGTCGGTAAAATGGTTTATATCGACGCCGATTATTCAAAGCTTAAAACTTCAAATAATAAATCTACCGGAGAATCTGATTACTCGGCTAAAAGTATAGAAAATGTTTTAAACAAAGAAGAAATAAATAAGCAGGTTGTAGAAAAATGGCTTGAACTTGGCGAAAACAGAAAAACGATATTTTTTACCGTTTCTATCGAACACGCAAACGCTTTAAAAGCCGAGTTCGTTAAAAATAATATTGCGTCAGAGTGTATTTCGTCAAAATTGTCGTCTCAAGACAGAGATAATATTATTAAAAAGTTTGCCGCCGGAGAGGTTAAGGTTTTAGTGAATGTAGATATTTTAACCGAAGGTTTTGACGATCCGTCGGTTCAGTGCGTCGGCTTATTGCGTCCCACTAAAAGCTTGTCTCTTTACGCTCAAATTGTAGGCAGAGGCGTAAGGCTTGATAACGAAAACGGCAAGAAAGATTGTATTATTTTAGACTTTACGGGCAGAAACCGTAAGATGTCTATTGTAGGATTAGGCGAGCTGTTTGATTTACCGCCGGAGCTTAAAGAACATATAGATAAAGAAGGATTATCAATCGGTTCCGTCGAAACTGACGAATTTGAAGAATTATCCGTAGAGGAAATAGAGTCTGGTATAGAGCCTAAAAAAAGAAAAGAACTTAAAGTATTAATCGGTAAAAATACTGAAGACTTCTCTTTTGAAGGCAAAGAATCTATGAAATACGCCACTAAACTTGCCGATGGGAGCTATGTTTTAACTTGCGGCAGGAACGGCAAAGTTCTTACTCTTAAAAAAGAGACTAAAAAAACTAATTCAATTTATCTAAACGATAAAAAAATTAAATCTAAACTTCCAGACAGTTATTCTTGGATGGTTTTAAACACGCTATGGAAATATTATAAAGACGACTTTGCGGAAGATTTTGCCGTAAGCGCTCAGGACGCGCCTATTACATTTAAACAAAAAGAGATACTTTTACGGGCTAAAGAAAAAGGGTTAATCGATAATATACCGGACGATATGGTGTCGGCTACGAATCTTATTTCGTATCTTGTTAATAATAAACAGCAGGGCGGTTTAATTTTTAATAATCCTTCAGGCATTCAATATCACAAAGAAGACTATAATACGGCTTTCAGGTATAGCTATAAAGGCGTCAGGTTAAATATAGCGCATGCGCTGCTTTTAGTTTTAGGTTTACATATTCAGGCGCCTAAATGGGTTATAGAGTTAAAGGCAGGTATTAAGAATTTTTCAGTTTCAGAGTTTTCTAAAATTAATTCTGAAAATGTTAAAAATAAATATGACAAAATTGAAATAGAAAAACTTAAAACCGGACGGGAGGTTATAGGTTTTAAAGTTAATGACTATATAGAACTTGACGACAAAAAACTTTTTGATTTAATTAAATATTTTAAAAACTTAAAAGGGGCTTAAAAAAATGGATAAAAAACGCATAGTAATCGCAAACGCTTTTAGTATTAATATGATAAAAGAAAGCGGCTCATTGTTATTTTTTGCTTATTTACCGACAATTGACGAAGTTAAATTTCACATTGAAGAATCCAATAACGTTCACTCAATAATCGGTCATCAAGGCACGGCGGATATCTTGACCGTGAAATTAGGTATGGAAATTAAATATAACCGTGAAAATTACAAAAAAGAGAAAGATGATACGATTCTTGTTTGTATGGTGAATAAAAGATTAGACGAAGGGCAAGTCTTAAGTAAAGAAGAATTAGAAAATATTAATATAAAATTTTGGCTGGTGCATTAAAATTTGACATTATTTTGCTTTTGTTATATCATTTTTGAGAAACTAAAAAAGATAGTTAATATTTTTTGATGATTTATCAATAAACAAGAAAGTATATTATATTAATATTAATTTGATACTAAAAAACGAACGCAGATAGGTTAAATTTTTGAGATATTTAATTTTAGGTGCAAAACCATTAAAAAGAAAATTAAATGGCTTAAAACGCAAATTAAGGGGGTTAAATTGGCAAATATAGATAAAGCCATAAAATGGTTTAGAGAAAAATATAATATAAGGGAATATTTTTTTGTTTTTCGTGAATATAAAACACAAAGCGTCATTAAAAATGATTTGAGATATAAAGTCGAAAATATATATCCGCATAAAGACGCGGACGGGTTTTATTTTATAGTGTGTAAAAAGTCTCCCGTTAAAAAAGAAAAAAAATATTCTGATGATTTTCTCGGTGATATTTTTGCCGAGCATAAAGTTTATCTTTAATTTTTTCACCATAAGAGGTTAAAAATAACGACGTTCAGTGGCTTTTAATTTCCAAAGGCTACAGCAAGGTAATTAAACAATAAGAGGTTAAAAATCAAACTGCGAAGAAAGTCAATCACCTCGCCCTATAAGGACGGGGCTTGTCGGTGACGATGAGATAATCAATGGTTGATTAGGGGCATTTATTATGGAGAACAAAATGCAGAAGTTATTAACAAGAAGGCTAACCAACACACCTACAGATTCTCTAGTCTGTAGCAACTGTGGTCTGTCGTTAAACAAAGAGGAAACTCTTAGTGCGGCAGGCTTAAAAACGGTTAATAACAACCCCGAAGAAAACTTACTCTCCGGCAGGAGAGGACAAAACCTGCGGGTATTTGTCTTAAACATGCGAGGAGAACCTTTAATGCCGACAACGGCAGGGAAAGCAAGAAAACTTTTAAAGCAAGGCATGGCAAAAGTAATCAAAAGAACGCCTTTTGTAATTCAGCTTATGTATGCGACAGGAGAAACAAAGCAAGACGTTAAACTTGGCGTCGATACCGGTTATAAGCACGTTGGCTTATCGGCAGTATCGGATACAAAAGAACTTTTTCGCTCCGAAGTAAAATTAAGAACCGATATACCTAAGTTGTTATCTGAAAGACGTCAGTATCGCAGAATGAGACGTAATAAGCTCTGGTATCGCAAAGCCCGTTTCTTAAACAGAACTAAAAGCAAGAAAGCGGGCTGGTTAGCTCCGTCTATTCAATACAGACTTGATAGTCATATTAAAGCTATTAACTTTGTTAAGTCTATATTGCCGGTATCTGAAATTACCGTTGAAGTTGCCGCCTTTGATATTCAGAAAATCAAAAATCCTGAAATATCCGGCGTTGAATACCAGAACGGAGAACAGAAAGGCTTTTGGAACGTAAGAGAATACGTTCTTTACCGTGATAATCACACTTGCCAAGCCTGTAACGGCAAAAGCAAGGATAAAATACTTAACGTTCACCACATCGAAAGCAGACAAACTGGCGGGGATAGACCTGATAACTTAATAACTTTATGCGAAACTTGCCATAAGGCGTATCACAGCGGCAAGATAGATTTAAAGGTCAGTAAACATAAAAATTTTAAAGCCGAAACTGTAATGTCTATATTACGCTGGAAGATAGTTAATAAGCTGCGGGAGTTAGGTAATATCGTAAATATTACATACGGCTATATCACTAAGTCCTCACGTATAATGTTAGGATTAGAGAAAACTCATGCTAATGACGCTTTCTGTATAGCAGGCGGGGAATTGCAGGAAAAGACGAATATATTAAAAGGTTCTTATACCCGCAGGCAAAACAGATGCACTCAGCTTAACCGCAAGGGTTATAAGCCATCTATCAAGAAAACAACATATAAGTTTCAACCAAAAGATTTAGTAAGGTTTAATGGTAAAGCTTTTATAGTAAAAGGCATGCAGAATTTAGGTAGATATATTAAACTTGAGGGTTTAAAAAAGCCCGTCAAAGTAGAATTAGTCAATTTAATTAAATACAGCAAGGGTTTGCAATTCATCTCCGCCCTGTAAGGACGGAGTCTTCTTGCTGTGTTAAGATAAAACAATAATAACTATTAGTAAATCAGAGGTTTGCAATGTCTAAAGAATTGTCTGTTACGGATAAAAACGGTAATTTAATCGGGTACAATGCTGAAACAAACAAAAGTAAATCGCCACAACAAGTTAGAATTATCGTAATAACAGGCATTTTTCCGATTACATCGATAAAACCGGCGAGATTGTCGTTTTTTTACTTTGATTTAGATTATACAAGGCATATAGTCAGCAGGCTGCCGTATATGTTTTACGGCAAAGACGAAAAGCAGATTAAAGACATTGAAACATTGCTAAATATTAATAAAACGCAGCTAAATACTATAACCGGCGATTATATTAAAAAGAATTGGGAAGACTGGCTGATAACGCCTATTTACGATAAAGATAAAATAAAGAAATTTTTAAAGGTTATATGATATTAATCAACGACCCGAAAATTGAACTATACGAAGGCGACTGCATTAATGTTATAAAGTCTATGCCGGATAATTCTGTAGATTGTATAATAACCGACCCGCCGTACAATATATCAATAAAAGGCAATAAAATACAAAGGAATCATAAACATTATAACTGGCACAGACCTTCCGCTATAGGTTTGGATTTCGGCGAGTGGGATAGATATTGGGAGACTGAAGAAGATTTTTTTGATTTTACCGAAAGCTGGTTTGCGGAATGTGCAAGGATAATGAAAGAGCAAGCATGGATTTATATATTTTTTGATAAACTAAAAACAGGAATATTTGATTTATTATTATCAAAAAAATATCAGATTAAAGCAAGAACGATATATGTTTGGGCTAAATCAAATCCCGTGCCGTCTTTTCATAAAGTTAATTGGATTAGCGGAACAGAGCATATTTGGGTAGGGTCAAAAGGAGATAGTAAGTTAAAGAATTTCAAATATCAAAAAGAAATGAATAATTATTTTATATCGCCTAACGCATCTGCATACAAAGAAACCGAACACCCGACAGAAAAACCGGTCAAGCTGATTAAACACTTGATAGAGGTTAACTCTAACGAGGGAGATACGATATTAGATTGTTTTGCCGGCTCCGGCACGACAGGCAAGGCGGCTTATGAATTAAATCGGAATTGTATATTAATAGAAAAAGAACCTGAATATTGCGAAATAATCAAAAAACGTATAGGTTTTTGCGAACCTTTTTTAATAAGGTGTTAGAAAATGAGAATCGGCTTAATTAATATCGACAGCAAAATACCGAATTTAGCTTTAATGAAAATATCGGCTTATCATAAAGCCAAAGGCGATACCGTCTCTTGGTTTGATATGTTTGAGACTTGCGATAAAGTGTATGCGTCTAAGATATTTTCATATACGCCGGATTATGATTATTATCCTATCGGCGTCGAAACAGTGAAGGGCGGTTCCGGTTATATTGGCAATAATACCGTTCTGCCGGACGAAATAGAGCATATTTGCCCGGATTACAGTTTATATCCCGAAATGGATTATTCTATGGGATTTATTACCCGCGGTTGTATAAGAACTTGTAATTTCTGTATAGTGCCGAAAAAAGAAGGATATATTAGACCTAACGCCGATATTGACGAATTTACAAGACATAAAAATTTAGTCTGCTTGGATAATAATATTTTAGCAAGCGATTTCGGTTTAAAACAGATAGAAAAAATAATAGACCGCAAAATTAAAGTAGATTTTAATCAAGGACTTGACGCCCGTATTATAGCCGAAAATCCCGCCATAGCGGAGTTGCTATCAAGAGTGAAGTGGCTTAAGCCGGTTCGCATGGCTATGGATAATATAGGCGAGGCAGATGCGGTTATTAAAGCTACGGAGTTATTGAGAAAATATAAGACTACGCCGAAACGATATTTCGTCTATCTTTTAGTCCGTGAAAATATAGAAGACGCATTAAAAAGAGCAAATATCTGCAAACAATATGACTTAAATCCATTTGCTCAACCGTATTTAAATCCTAATTTGCCATATAAAGCTATTACTAAAGAACAAATAAATTTTTGCAAGTGGGTAGATGTTAAAATATTCTTTAAAAATGTTGATTACCCAGATTTTACAGACACTAGGACTATTAAAAAATATCAAGAGGCGGAGAGAAGTCTATGTTTGACAATATAAATCAAGAGCTTTACGGAAAAATAGAAAAAGACATTAATTACTCTGCTAATATTATTCAATTTAATAATATTTCCGATAAAGATGATTTTAAACAGGACTGCTGGGCGGATATATTTGCTTTTGCGAATAAAAATAGCAAAATATCAAGGCTGTCCGCTAAATTTATAATTAAAAAAAACGCCATAAAAATTTTTAGAAAAAAAACTTTATTTTCTTTAAACGATATGGAATTTTTACTTAAAAGCGAATATAACGATTTAACAGACGAAATAATAAGCAACGAAAATAGAGAAAATATATTAAAAACGATAGACATTGTTGAAAATGCGTTAGGAATTACGCACGATGAAATAAACTTAAAAAATCCAAAGAAAAATGTCGCGCTCAAAGGAATAAATTTTGACGCTTATAGAAAATTACGCAATCAATATGATTATTATGAAAAAAAGTCAGTTTCTAAGATTAAAGAGCTTGTCGCAGAACATAAAGCGGAGGCGATATAACAAGTGGAATCAACCGATATAGGTGTTTCTAAAATTGATGAAATAAAAAATATGATAAAATCTTTAGCTATTATGTCTGATATAAGTATCGCAGAATCTGTTTTTGTAATAGAAAGAGCGTTTGAACAAGTTCTTTTTGATGAATTTATAGTTCAGTTCGACGATGATTTTTATTTGACGGCAACAAACAGAGAGCATATTTATATACTTAAATCTATGGATGACGTTAAGCGTCTTAGGCATCAGGCTTTTGTAAAAATAACTGAAACAAGAAAAAAGTTTGTCGAAGGATTAAAAAGCAATGTATCGCTAAAAGAAATAGCCGCTTTAATAGCAAAAGAGACTAACAAACTTGCCGCTCAAAACTCGTATATGCAGTTTAATTATTTAATGTCAAAGCATGTAAAAGGTTTTATTTTAAGTAAAATTGAAGGTGGATACATTGTAAATATAGGTATTAACAAGATAGCTTATTTTTACACCGAAGACAATTATGAAGTTTATAAAGAGCATATTTTCTTTGTAAATAATGTTAAAAAAGATACTGATACCGGCGTTATTAAAATTCTTTTAGAAATACCTAAAAAACCTGATAAAAAAGTAATTAATATTTTTGAGATGTTTAAAAATAAAACAGGTAAAATTACAAAAAACGGCGTGTCTTTGAGGGTTACTAATGAGTTCGTTTGGGTATTTGAGCCATTACACAGAGAAACTTTTTTTAAAGAGATATATAAGAGTGAAAACGAAAAGCTTTTAGCATTACTTAAAGCTAAAAATGTTTTTGACCGATATGCGTTTAGGCAAAAAACCGAACAAAAGAGCAGGGCGGAAGGGACGGCATAAATTAAAAATAAAAATAGGAGTTATTATTATGTTAGGATTTATTATTATTGTAGAGATTATACTTATTTTAGCGGCTTTTGTCGTTGGTTTATTTGTAATTGAAACTGAAAAAACTAAAAAAAATAAAAACGATCATGATTTAAATATATTTGACGTATTAGGTGTCTTTGGATTTAGCACTTTAATTTTAGCTGGTTTTGCTGTTATTAGTCTCTTTTTTTCGCTAAATACTTATCCTCAACTAAAATCTGAAAAAGCAAGCGCATTAGCTTTAAAATCTGAAATAAAAAGGATTTATAAAGCATATTATCCGCAAAAAAATAGTTCAATCAAATTAATAGGCGGTTCTATCGATAATTTACAGCAATCTACAAACTTGAGTAAATATATTGAAAAATATGCAAGCGCTAAGGCTGTAGTTAATTCTGGTTTGGCAAATGATAAAACAATTTGCGGAATGTGGGCATATTGGGTTTTTGGCAGTAATATAATTACCGATTGTCCTGCAATAGAGAAAATTAAACCTATTAAGTAATAAGGCATCAGGCAAATCATCAGGCAGTGTTGATTTTCTAATGTATAAATTCAATCTAAAGGATGAAAAAATATGAAACTAACAAAAATAATGATGGAAAGAGTTTTTTATGGATTTGTTCTGTCTGTTGAAGTAATTATATTATATAAATTAGCGGCGCATGGATTTCTTTGGTTAACAATTATACCTATAATTGGCGGATTTATTGCAGCTATTTTTGAAGAAGACACTCTTTTACCTTTTAAAGATAATTGGAAAGATTGGTTGATAAATAAATTTGCATGGTTTATACAAGGCGTCCTTGCTTTTTTACTTATCATTGGCGCAATTTTTATAATTTATAGCGCTGTTTATCCGGGACATTCAACTGCAATTAAACATAAAAAAGAATTTATATCATTAGAAAATAAAGTACACCATATTTTAAATATAAAATCCGCAAATAAAAAAGATGTAGCTTTTATATATGGATTATATTTGCAAAAATCGGTTAATACCGATAAAGATATTATAAACTGTTATAATAAATATCATAAAATATCATATACAACTGAGTGCTTGAAAGGTATAAAAAATTAAATTTGCGAGGAGATTTTATATGTTTAAGAATAAAAACAGCAGTTCATCTCCGCCCTTTCGGACGGAGTCTTCTTGCGAAGATATGATAAAACATACATTTTTACTTTTTATATTTACATTTTTACTACTTTTGCCTATTCAAGCATCCGCCTACTCAATAGGTAATCCTAACGCGCCGGTAAAAGTAATAGAGTATTCAGACTATCAATGCCCATGGTGCCGGAAGTTTGAATTAAATACGTTACCGTATATATATAAAAACTTTATTAAAAAGGGTTCTGTTTATTGGGTGTTTAGAGACTATCCTTTAGTCAATATCCACGCTTTTGCTTATAAAGCCGCAAAATACGCTGACTGCTCCGGCAAGTTTTATATGAAAATGCGATATACGCTTTATAAATATCAAGGCTCTTGGGATAAGACCGGCGATATTTACGCTTTTCTTAAAAGTAAAGACTTTCCTTACGCTAAATCGATTAACGCTTGCGCGCATTCAAATTATCCGGTAAAGATGATAAAACGGGATATGGCTTTAGGCGATTCTATCGGTATAAGTGCAACGCCTGTATTTTTAATTTATCAGAACGGACAGTATCAAGAGAAAGTGCAGGGCTATTATGGACAGGGATATTGGGAAAGTACGCTGAGTTTGCTAATGCAGTGAAATTTTTAATAAGAGGTTAAAACTCGTTGGTCACTCAACGATAGCTTGAATGTTAGTTATACAAAGCAGTCAAATTATAAGAGGTTAAAACAAAAGCAAGGGGCAAGGCTTTATCATCGATTAGTCATACAAAGCAGTCAAACAATAAGAGGTTAAAACTGACCAAGTCTATCCAAGTTTTGCCGGCAGGTTATATAAAGGTATTGAATGATAAGAGGTTAAAAC
>JAJYQZ010000287.1 GCA_021794335.1 bacterium | reverse complement strand
GAGGATTTTTCAATTTCCGTGTGAAATAATTTTATATGAAATATTTATATGATTATGATATAGGCGGCGATAAAATTTTCGGCGCGAATATATCTGGATTTATTCAGTCTGAAAAAGGAGTCGGCAGTGCTGCCCGCTTAACCGTTAAATGTTTTCAGTCGGCGGAAATTCCTTTTGTTCTAAATAATTTTACAGATAAACATAGCTTAAATTGTGTTAAAGAATTTAACGATTTTCATCAAGCTAACCCGTTTTTATTTAACTTGATTCATATCGGTCCCGATACTTTGCAAAATTTTATTATAGAAAAAACAAAGTCGTACTTTAAGGGGCATTACAATATAGTTTATTGGAATTGGGAATTATCCGAATTCCCAGAATTATATTATCATTTATTCAATTATGTCGATGAGGTATGGGTGCCGTCCAATTTTATACTTAACAGTATTTCTCCTGTGTCTCCCGTTCCTGTTGTCCGTATGCCTTACTGTGTCGGCGGCGGTCCGCTCTTCTACGTCAATAAAAATAAACCGGTTAGCCGGACTGGGCATATAACTCCGGAGTCGACGCTAAATCCAGCGCTAACGCCGGCATCAAAGACAATGTCTTCCATTCGCGAAAATTTAGGTTTATTTGATGATGACTATATTTATCTTTTTATATTTGATTTTGAAAGCTATGCGGAAAGAAAAAATCCGGCAGGTTTGATTAATGCCTTTAAGCAGGCATTTGATATAAAAGATAGAGCGTTTCTGATTATTAAATGTTCGCATACGGAAATGCATAAAAATGATTTTGAAAAAATTAAAAAGCTGTCCGAAAAAAGCAGAATTAAAATTATCGATTCGGTATTAACCGCCGGCGAGATGTCTTCCATTACAGATGCGGCAGATTGCTATGTATCGCTTCACCGCTCGGAAGGCTTCGGTTTAACGATTGCGGAATTAATGGCTAAAGGGAAACCTGTTATTGCCACGGGTTATTCCGGAAACATGGATTTTATGACAGCTTATAACAGCTATCCTGTTAAATATAATATGATTGAAATAAATAAAGATTGCGGCTGCTATAAAAAAGGCAATGTTTGGGCTGAACCGGATATTAGCGACGCAGCAAGACTTATGCGATATGTTTATGAACATAAAGACGAAGCCTTACTGGTAGGGTTAACGGCTGCGGGCGATATAAAAAAGCGCTTTAATGAGTTAGCCGTGGGTAAATTAATCGGCAGACGTCTTAATATTATAGCGGATAATTTAAAATCAAAGGGGTTAATTTCGACGTCTTATAACGATAACGATAATAATAGCAGCAGTAACAATAATAGCAATTTTTACGATAAAAATCAGATACTGTTTAGCGATATTTATAATTCTAACGAATGGAAACTATTTATTGCATGCCGCGAGACAGCTAATTATATATTGCCTGATAAATCGAAAAGGAGACGGACGGCAAAATTTATTTTTAACGGGTTTTACAAATTATACAAAATTGTCATGAAAATATTGCAAAAGAAAATAAATAATGATACAATCTAAAAAAATTATGACGCGCAAAAACAACATAACAGAGGGCTTTAAGCTCTTAATAAGGTACAGGTACCTTATCTGGATACTTTCCGTTAAAGAGCTTAAAATTCAGTACAGGGGGTCGTATCTCGGATTTTTCTGGTCTTTAATGAATCCGCTCCTGCTTTTAATAATCTACACTTTTTTGTTTGTAATCGTCTTTAAGAACCCAGCAAAAGCGTATCCCGTTTATCTTTTCTGCGGAATCTTGCCGTTCACGTGGTTCCAGAGCTCTGTTTTAGCGGGCACGGCGGGGGTAGCCGGAGCAGGCAGCCTTGTTTCAAAATCGCTTATGCCCCCCGAGATTATAGTAATGTCAAAAATTGGCGCCAATCTGTTGAATTATCTGCTTTCTGTTCCAATTCTTATATTATTTATTTATATATTTAAAATGCGGCTCGGATTGCCGTTCCTATATTTTCCTTTATTAATAGCGGTAGAGTTTTTTTTTATAGCCGGAGTCGCCCTATTTTTTTCCGCGCTTAATGTATTTTATAGAGATATACAATATATAATATTTAATCTGACGACTTTTTTATTTTTTTCAATGCCGGTTATGTATTTTGATAATCAGCTTCCTTTAAAAATAAGGCGGCTAATATATCTGGACCCCGTAGCCTATATTATGAAATGCTTTCAGGATATTTTTTATTTTAATATGTTTCCGCGTTTTACTTTTGTATTGGCGATTTTATTTATTTCGCTTATTTTTTTTATAGCCGGTTATGCGTATTTTGCGGCAAGAAAGGAGCTTTTCAGTGAGTTTGTCTAATTCTAACTATGCAATTGAAGCGGAAAATATAACTAAAGTTTTTAAAAGATTGTCTTCTCATACCACGTTAAAAAAGGCGTTTATAGACGCAGTCACCTTTAATAAAAATAAACAGGTAAAAATATTAAAATTTACCGCGTTGAATGATGTCAGTTTTTCCGTAAAAAGAGGCGAAACATTCGGAATAATCGGGCCTAACGGCGCAGGCAAAAGCACCCTTCTAAAAATATTGTGCCGTATAATGAAGCCTACAACCGGAAAAATTGCCGTGAACGGTTCTCTGTCCGCCCTTTTGGAACTCGGCACAGGCTTTCATCCCGAACTTACCGGCAGGGAAAATATCTTAATTAACGGTTTAATTTTGGGTTTAAGCAAAAAAGAGATTGTCGCTAAATATGACGAAATAATCGAATTCAGCGGAATAAAAGATTTTATAGACGAGCCGATTAAAACCTATTCAAGCGGAATGTCGGTAAGACTTTCTTTTTCCGTCGCGGTAAACGTAAACCCCGATATTCTTATTTTAGATGAAGTATTAGCTGTTGGAGACGCCGAATTTCAGGCTAAAAGCAAAAAAAGGATAGAAGAGTTTATAAACAGCGGAAGAACGGTTTTATTGGTAAGCCATGACAAAAGCTCGATATTGAGCTATTGCAGCGAAGCCATGCTGCTTTACAAAGGCGGCATAATCGCAAAGGGCAGAACGGAAGGAGTGGTTGATAGGTATGAAGAGATTGAACATATATAAAAACAGATAACAGGCAAGAAAAGATATTAGAAATAAATAAATCAATAAATAAATCAGATTTATTTTTGCTAAGCTTTCTATTTCGTTTTCTGATAATTCGTCAAATCCTGAATCTAGGTTGATTTTAACGCATTTATTATAAGAAATTTTAAGCCAATTTATCGATTTTTCTAAATGTTTTAAGTTTTCGCAAAATATCTTTTCCAGTTCTTTCTCTCTCATAATTTAACGCCATATTTATAGGCAAATTGTATAAACGTATTTTTATTTGGATTGTCTGCTATAATCAAATCTATTTTTCTATCCCCCAATTTATTTAGGAGTTCCAGTTTTATTTTCCTTCTTTCATTATAATGAATTTTATCTGATATTATTAATAAATCGATATCTCCGCCTTTTTTTGTTCTATCTGTCCTTGACCCGAATAAAAAAATAGATGCACTGTTATCGAAACTGTTTAATAATATTGACAAATAATTATATATGGTATAATATACCATATATACCAACTAAACAATAAAAATAAATATGTTTACGAGAGCCAAATTATTATTTCATCGAAAAAATATCGAATCTAACGGAGATATTATCGAGATGAAAATATGGCAGGTGCCGGATTCAAAAGACAAACCGCATGGATTAAAATATTCCCTCGTATATATTCAAAACGGCAAAAGGGTAGTTGGATTTGATAACGCCGAAGGCAAAGGCGATCATAAACATTACGGAGGAAAAGAATGCTGTTACGATTTTACGAGCGTTGATAATTTAATAAAAGATTTTTATAGCATGATAGAAAAAATAAGGAGTGATAGACTATGAATATAAAAAAAATAAATATAGGAATAAAAAGTTTAAACGAAAGTTTAGAAGACTTTGCGGATACTTGGAGAAAACTTGAATCAGGTGAAAAGGTTAAGAAAGAAGAAGGAATATATTTTGAATCCATAGATGACGTAAGGTCGGTTCTTACAAATAACAGACTTTTAATTCTTAAGACAATCAAAGATAAAAATCCTAAATCCATATATGAATTGTCCAAGATGTTAGGGAGAAACTTAAAGAACGTTAACCAGGATTTGGATATACTCTTAAGAATAGGACTCGTCGAACTTAAAAAAGAAAAGACGGATAAAAACCGCGTTATCCCATTTGTCAATTATAATGAAATTATGTTTGCTATACCGCTATAGCGTCACCCATGAAATAAAACTGCGTTAACGTTTTAATTCTTCAATTGGCTATAATAAATCGCTGCAAACCCAGTTGGCAGTAAGAGAATAAATATATCTGTCCCCTTTAATCATGCTTTTTTTACGCTCAATAATTCTTTAATTTCCATAATGTCTTTTTTACCGACAGTTTTTAGCAGTAATGAAAGAACTGCATAAACAATCATACCTATTACTATGCTTAAAATTAATTTTTGGCGGAGTTCTATTACGATAAATCCCATTATTAATGACGACAGCAAAACCTTTATAAAATTTATCGCATTAAACTTAATTTTAACTATTTTATACGTAAAATATAATAAACTGCCTGTCATTAACAGTTCTATAAAAATTAATGAATATGCGGCTTCGTTCAGACCGTAATATTTGATAAAGAAAAATGCAAAAATAAATCCTCCTAAAGATGCAAAAGATGCAGACTTCACAAGATATTTTCTTGCGTTTTTTACCATAAGATACGATATAAGCGCAGAACTTATTCCGACGGGCAATATTGACCATACCATTATTCTTAAAAGACCTGCTGCAGTTATTAATTTTATTCCGAATAATTCTATAATTAAAGTGCTGCTTATTGCATATCCGCCAAAAATTGCCGGCAAAGAAAAAGTATAAATAAATCTGATAAGCTCGCTTAATAGTTTCGATTCTTTTATTCCGTCGTTTTCTTTTACCGCATCCGATATAACGGGAATAAAAGCGTTGCCGGTTAAATTAAGCATTATAAATATAAATCCGATTATTTTATAGGTTATATAATAATAGCCTATGTTTTTGTTATTATTAAAAATCTTTAGGAAAATTATAGGATAGCTGATGTATAAAATGCTGACCCATGAAAATATTCCAAAAGGCAGGGAGGCCTTAACGGTTTTTTTTACCGCATTAAACGCAAAATTAATTTTTATTTTTTTTATGGTTTTTTCAATGTAATTGGTTTGAATTAGAACGGTGGCTAAATTTCCGGCTAAATATAACAATGCCGCTGCCAAATACCAGTTTAAATTTTTTACTATCAATAAAATTCCCAGTAAAAATAATAGACTGTTTATAAAATTAGTAAATAAAATGACGTGATTTTTTTCCATACCCCGCAATGCCCATGAGAAGTTAAAAGAGTATATCAGCGGCAGTAAAGAAAAAACGATAATTATATTTTTTTGGCGGGGAGCGTTTTTAAAAAATATTAACCCTATAGATATAATAATTATAAACGATATAAATGAGAGCAAAAGCCGTGCGGATGAAATATCGTTTATAGTATCTGCGATATTACTTTTATTTTTATGTTTTGCTACCGCCGTTTCACCGAAAGGCGATAGTCCGGTATCGGCAATAGAAACAAAATATCCGACTAACGTCACGCCGAAAGCAAATTCGCCGAATACAGAAGCTCCTAATCTTTCTATGAGGTAAATATTAGCCGCAAGGGTTAATATTGCGCTCAAAATACGTGAACTAAATAAAAACGTCAAGTTTTTTATAAATCTTTGTTTATTTGATAACGGCGGCGTATGCGGCATTGCTTTTGAATTTATTTGATTTATTTAATCTGCTGTATTTGTTTAATTCATTGCATTCATTTTTTTTTCAATAATTGAATTTATTAATAGCTGCTATAAAAGATATTCAATAATTAATTTCTCTAAGGATATATTTGTTGCCGCATCGATGATTAGAATAAAATACCGCTATTCTTACTAACGGATATCTTCGTTTAAAAGCTAACTTATCGGAATTGCACAGAATATTAGCCGCTTACCGGATTATTTTAAGTAAAGATTATTTTTAATTTTTTCCCAAGTGCTGCGGCCGCCCGCTCAAGGGTGGAAATCTTAATATCTTCGGCATGGTTTTCAATTCTCGAAATAGCCGTTTTTTTTGTTTTAAGCTTAACGGCAAGTTCTTCCTGGGTTAATCCGGCAGATTCGCGCATCTGACGAAGCGTAGCACCGATTTTAAACTGTTCGTATCCTTCATCGAAACCCTTTTCAAAAGACGGGTCTATTTTTTTTCTATTCTCTATGTATTTTTTTAAATCGCTCATTGGCGGCTCCTTTTTATAAAATCAGATTTATATTTCTCAGCTCTTTCTATTTCTGATGATGGCGTTTTCTGCGTCTTTTTAATGAAACCGTGCGTCAAGACTACACATGAATTGTCCAACATAAAGCAAAATATTCTGTAAATATTAGAACTGTATTTATGCGGCATTCCCATATGCCGTCCGAACCGGTAAGTTTCTTAAAATACAAGGAAGGAATGTTATCCATATCTCCTAAAAGATTTAAAACCCAGATAATCTTCTGTGCGGCCTTTCCGTCTAAGGAATCCAAGAATTCTATTAAAGGACATCTTCCTTCTTTCGTCTGGTAAAAGATAACGGTTCTGTGCATATTTTATGTTAACTTATATGTTAACCATTGTCAAGGATTATTTTATTTCTGTTAGTTATTTCCCCACACGTCATTAACCGCTTTCTTTAGCGTATCCGGCACTAAGTGGCTATATCTTTTTGTTATCTGCGTCGTACGGTGGACTAACAGTTCTCCGGTTATATAAAGCGACGTTCGGTGCGCCGGCGATGAGCTTTCTGTCCCCTTTAATAATAAGGATGTTATTGAAATACGCGAATAAGAATAACTGAAAGGCTGGGAGATTTCGGTTTCATAAAAATCTTAACTTGATTTTTCGATTAACTGCCTTTATAATAAAAGTAAGAAATACTTACTTATTTAGGAGGTTTATTATTATGGAAACTACAAGCATGTCAGTTAAAGGACAGGTGGTCATACCGAACAAAATCAGAAAAGCTTTAGGTTTAAAACCTAATTCCAAGCTGATTATACTTCAGGATGGGAGCAATATACTTTTAAAGCCTATAGAAGAACCCAAGATAAAGGATTTTAAAAATCTAATCGCTATGGGTGACGAAATTTCGGAAAAATTAAATCTAAAGCGTAAAGATGTCGGCAGGGTTATAAAAGAAACAAGGAACAAACAAAAGTGCGCATAGTTCTAGATACCAATATATTGATTTCCGGTGTATTTTTTCTAGGAAAAGAAAGAGACCTGCTCGAACTGTGGTTTAGCGGCAAATTTGACGTTATATGCACTAAGGAAATATTTGAGGAATATTCGGAAGTATTAACGAGATTTACCGAAAAATCCGGTAAAAATAAACATCAAGAAATTGCCGGTATAATTGCCAAAAACTGCCTGTTTATTAAAAATGTTTATAACGAAAAATATTCAAGGGATTCCGACGACGATAAATTTATAAATTGCGCAAAAAGCGGCGGAGCGTCATATATAGTTTCAGGGGACAAAGATTTGCTTGTTCTAAAAAAGATAGGCGACTTGGAAATAATAACGGCTTCCAATTTCTTAAAATTCCTTTAACAAATTCTACACTCCTTTAATTTTTTATAAAATTTCTTAAGGTAGTCTGAAAAGGCTTATTTACTGTGGTTTTAACTGGTGCCCCCGACCGGAATCGAACCGATGACCAAAGGTTTAGGAAACCTCTGCTCTATCCTACTGAGCTACGGGGGCATTTAAAATTTAAAATCTATATATTATATAATGTTAGACATTATATTCTATTTATATTGCAAATTTCAAGAAAAAGTATAAACTTTAATTCTTCCATAGAAAAAGTCAGATTGATTTTTAAACTTATGTTATCATATGCGAAGAAAAAGGTGTCAGATTGATTTTTCGCAATAAACTTTATTTTTTAAACTTACATTATCATATGCGAAAAATAAGATCTGACACCTTTTTCTGTTTTTCTTTGGCACCTTTTTCAAAACGGGTTAGCAATCAAAAAAATCTTGTAATTGCATTTTTTATATTATATCATAATGAATTAAAAATATTAAAATTATGCGGAGGGTCTGAGCGTTTTGCTTAAAAGCGGTTTAAAAATATTTTTTACTTTTATGTTTACTTTTATTGTTGCTTTTTTTATTGCGGCGGCAGCCTTTACGTTCTCCTTTTTAAACATTTGCGCTCCGGCTAATGTTTTAGCGGCGGGTATGACGGCCGTTAAAAATAAACAACCTGCGCCTTTCGAACTTTCAAAGCCTTTAAATCTTATTAAGGCGTACGAGTTTGCGCTCAAGCGCAATCACGGCTATAAAGCGTCTCTTTACGGCAAAAAAGCCTCGGACGACCTCGCGTGGGAGGGGCTTTCCGTTTTACTTCCGCGCATAAACGTTTCATTTAACTATTCGAGATACGATTTTGTAAATCCTCCGCCATATTATTTAAGCTATGACGCCAGAAATACATCCGTGAGTCTGACCCAGCCGATCTTCAACATGCGCAGGTTTTTTATGTACGGGCAGTATAAAGCGAGGGCGTCTATCGGAAATGCCAGATTCGAGTCGCAGAAGCAGAACCTTATTATCACGGTAGCTCGGGCATATCTCGACGTTTTAACGGGGCAGGATTATGTAAAAGCCTTAAAGTCTCAGAAAAAAGCGGTCAGCAGCGAACTTAAACAGGCTCAAAAACTATATGGAGCCGGAGCAGGGACTATTACAGACGTTTACGACGCCCGCGCAAAATATTACTCCGTCCTGTCGCAATTAGTCGGGGCAAAAAACGACCTTAAAAACGCCTACGCAAAATTTAAAAATGCGACCGGCGCAAGCGGCAGAAATTTAGTGCCGTTTAAGCGGAATATTCCTTTTTTCGTTCCGCGTCCTTCAAACGTTAAATACTGGGTAAAAGTCGGAGCGCGCCATAACCCGATGCTCAAATATTACAGGGATAACCGCAGCTATTATACGGAAGGCGAAAGGAAAAACATAGCGGCGCATTTTCCGACTGTAAGTTTTGTCGCGGGATATTCCGCCACAAATACCCAGGAATATATCCAGACTCCGCCTTTAAAATATTATAATATAGGATTTCAGATTAGTATTCCGCTGTTTAACGGCGGATACGGCTACGCAAAGACTTTTAAGGATGCAAACCTCGAGTCCCGCGCGCAGCAGAAATATCTCGGCGAGCTTAACAAGAACGGCAGGAAAATCAGGCAGTCATATTCAAACATAAAAGGTTCGATAGTTAAAATAAAAATGCTTGAGCTTGCCCTTAAATCCGCCCGTATTTCCTTAAAAGGAAACGAGCTGGGGTTTAAGTCAGGCATCGCTACGGAAACCGACGTCCTTGACGCCGTTCAGGCTCTTTACGACGCCAAGGTAAAACTTCTTAAGGCAAAATATGAATACGCGCTCGGCATTTTAAATTTTTATTTCAACGTCGGCGTGCTTTCAAAGTACAATTTAGCTAAAATAAACGGATGGTTGAAATAATAAAATAGGGATTGCTTCGCTAATATAATATATTAAATATAATATATTAAGGAAAAGGTATCGGATTTTTTTTCCGGCTTTATAAAGCAATTTAATAA
>JAJYQZ010000120.1 GCA_021794335.1 bacterium | reverse complement strand
AATCGTATTTTTAACTATTTTTTTGCCGCTTATCGAATCCATTATTCCTCTACATATTTATTGAAAAAATTATCCCGCCTATCCTTCTAACGTCGTTAGTATGCAGCCTCTGGGGCTTGTCGTCGTCCTTTTTATCCATAAAATATCCGGCATTATGTAATAGTTTAAGAACCAAGAGCTGTGATAATAAAGATACTAAAAATACCGATAAGTAAACCTCAAAGTACGTCATTTCCCCGCCTTTTTATCATCATATATAGCCTTATGCCTGCTCTTGTTGTTTTTTATAAATTCAAGGAAAAACGCAAGAAAAACACCGAAAAACAATGCCGATATTCCCGACACGGCAACGATAAGCTTCTTGTTAGGTTTAAACGGAACGCCTGGCGCAATAGGTTTCGAAACCAAGCTAAATGGTAAATACAAATGGTGCTTCAAATCGTAATTTACGTCGTAAATCTTAATTTTCAAGTTATAGATTTTATTTATAAACGAATTCGGGTGTGCATACATCAGTAAAAATTTTCCGTTTCCTCCGGCGGCGTTTATAATAAATTTGCTCATGTTATTTATAATATAATTTATTGCATCTAATGTTTTGAGCAATACAGCCTGCTTAACCTGCAGATATTTTTTGTTTTTATCGCGTAAGATGGCAAAATACTTAAAGCCGTTAATTCCTTTGAATATTCCGCTTGCTATATCACGAATGCCCTTAGTTTTATAAAAGTAAATAGTTATTTTTACAAGATTCGAGTTGTTAATTTGCGAGGCGGATATAGAGCTTATATGTTTAGACAAGTTTGCCGTAATACCCAAGCGCTTAGAGATTAAACCGTAATGATGTTTTATAATATCATAATTAATACTATCGATATAGCGGGTAAAAATTTGAAATTCTTGGCTGGAATTGCGGTTTATATTAACACGATTATTATTTTTTATAATATCTTTGTTGATTTTAATAAGAAATGACGACTTATAAACCGGCTTTAGCAGAAAAAGCGACACGGCGGCGGAAACAACTACCCCTGCGATAAATATGCCGAGAATGAGCTTCCACCTTCTTGCTAAAACCATTACAAGTTCATAGAGGTCTATCTCGTCATCGTCTTTAATATTTGTATTTTCGGCGGCATAGTTCTGACTATCGCTTTCCGAACCCCTATTTTCTTTTAATTTATCGGCAACCTTTTCAGATTCGTTCATTACGCCATCTCCATTTATTTTATATATAAATTTTATATATGCAGGATTTACCTGTTGTTAAATATATGATATTCAACCCGCTTTGTCAATAAAAATCCCCCCCCCCCAGTCCTTGCAATTCAAGCGATAGGGCGCTCCCGAAAACGGCATCAGATTTATTTAATTTCCAAAGAGCCGCCTTGACGGTATCATCCAGATGCCTGGTTCCGCAATCTTGCCTATCCTGTCGCCGTTATAGATTAAAAGCCCGCCGCCCCATAATTTGCCGAGACCATCTGCTACGGCTTTCATTGGTCTTAAATCCGAAGCGGCTGCCGTGCCGCGATTTTTAATTTCTATCCCTATTATTCTTTCGTTAATCTTTAAAAGCATATCCAATTCTAATCCTGAGCGGGTTCTGTAAAAATACATCGAGGCAGGTCTTTGCATTGTTTTTATCCATTTGTAAATTTCCGAAATTACCAAAGTTTCGAATATATCGCCGGAAATCACGCCGCCCCAAAAACCGGTCATTTGTCTTAACAAGCCTAAGTCGAGCCAGTAAATCTTGGGGGTTTTTACCGCGGAACTGGTTATATTTGCACCATAAGGCTGAAGCAGTATAGTTTGATAAGATATCTTCAGATACTCTAAGTATCTCTTCGAGGTATCCACGCTTATACCGGCATCGCGCGCCAGTTCAGAATAATTGAGCAGTTTTGCATTTCTTAAAGCCGCGAGTGTTTGAAATTTTTTAAAAGGTTCCAAATCTTCCAACCTTGACAAATCGGCGAGATCTCTTTCTAAATATGTATAAGTATAATCCCTGAGCCATTTTTGCCTTTCATCTGCCTTTTTAATACTTAAAAGGAACGGCATTCCGCCCCATCTCAATAAGTGCTTCTGCGCTTCCTTTAATTTTATGTCGTCCTCTCCTATTAAAACAGAGGGGAGACTTTTCATTAGTTTTTGAAAGTCTTCTTCTTCAAGTATGCGGTCGAGAATCGGCGGCTTAACGCTTTTAGCCCCTGCTCCGGCATATATCTCGGACATCATTAACGGCCACAGTTCGTAAAGGGATATTCTTCCCGCCAGAGATTCCCTTATCTTTTTCAGTAAAAGAATCTGACTTGGGCCGAGAAGCACTTCAAAGTCGAGCTTTCCTTCGTCATAGGCATATTTAACCTTCTCAAACAGGGAAGGTTCTTTCTGCGCCTCGTCAAGTATAGCTTTACCGACGTCTCTATACCAGTTTGAAGCGGGAATCTGCGAAATGCCGTCCCGTATTTCGGGAGAATCCAGATTTATATATCGCAACGCATCATACTTATTTTTTGCCAGAGTGGTCTTTCCCGTCTGGCGGGCGCCGGTTATTAAGACTATTTTTTTTTCTTTTTCGGAGGGCAAAAAATTGTATATTGCCCTAAAATACTGTAAATATTCGCTCATAATCGTAAATTTTACAGTATATTTTAGAATATGTCAATAGAAACATATAACCTCTTGGTAGATAGGTACGAACATACTTAAACTGTCCTCGTTATAAGCAGGCATTAATATAGATATTTTCCCTTTATATAGTTTCACTTTTATATTTTAAAGAAATTATACGACTTATTTAAATTAAATTTGTTTACATTCAAGGACATTATGATTATACACTATCTTCCACATTATTTTCTATATTTTGTAAAGAAAATAAATTTGCTATAATGAACTATAATTAATAAAAGAGGTAATTATATAATTACATTAATTTATTTTAAGCTATTTTATAGCAAATATTTTGAATAACAAAAAAATTAACGAGTTTATCTCGGGCTTTATTAACAGCCCTATTTCGGTTAAAATTCTCAAAACCTTTAAAATCTTTAGGGGGAGCAAAAAAAACCCGCCGGTTTCAATTAAAAAAATACTGATTATTAAACTTGAAGGGTTGGGCGACTCTATCTATATCACTGAAATAATCCACAGGTTAAAGGAAGAATACCCCTGCTTAAAAATTGATGTCCTGACAACAAAACAAAATCCTATCTTTTCAACTTTCAAAGAAACCAACGATGAATTTGACATTATCTCATTTAATCCATTAAACTTAATTGACTATTTAAAAATTATCGGTTATATCAAAAAAAACGAATACGACGCCGTCTTCGATATGACCGGCATGCCGGTAAACATTCCGCTGATGCTATTTTTCGTAAATTCCTATAAAATAGGATTTAACACTGCGCCCGTTAAAACGGCGCTATACGACCGCCTCGTTAATTTAGAGGCGGATATTCATATCTTCGAAAATTATTTAAATCTATTCACCCCGCTTTTTGATATTAAAAAATTAGATAAGCAATTTACCTTGAAATTACCCGCTTTAGAAAAAGAAAGCAAAGAACTTAAAAAAGGCGGATATATAAACTTAGCGCTATCAAGCAATAGCGGAGGACTCATGCACAGAATGCTCCCCTTGGCAAATTCGCTTAAGTTAATAAACTTACTAAGAAGCGAATTTGTAAATTACGAAATAAATCTTCTGGGCGGGCAGAATGACTATAAATATTTAGAACTTATAAACAATAATCTTAAGGAAAAAGCGTCCATCAAAAAAACCAAAAGTATAAAAGAGGTTTTTTTACTCCTTCAAAACAGCTTTTTAAATATTTGCATCGATTCGGGACTAATGCATATTTCGTCTTTGGTAAATCAAAATACTTACTGTTTATTCGGGTACTCCAACCCGAAAAACTCGCTTCCTTTTAATAATATCGGGTATTTTTGGTCAAATTTGGATTGCTCCCCTTGCTCATTTTATAAAATAAGCACCTGTAATAACCCTGTTAATTTAAAATGTATGGAAGAAATCAACATAGATAAGGTAACCGAAGATGTAAGACTAAAGGGAAAAGCGAAAACAAATATTTAAGGGAACTCTTTGAACTACCCTGCCCTCACGGACGGGGACTTCTTGGCAATGTTAGTTAAAAAATAATCTTTTTAGGTAAAAAATAATTGCTATATATTGACGATATAATATTTAATGGCGCAATGTACGATTTTATTATACGATTTTATTTGCCTAATATTAATATTTGATATATATAATATATAATAATCATAATAACCAGCGGGAGGTGATATAAAATGGCAAACAAGCCGACAAAGAAAGAAACAAAAAAACCGTCAACAAAGAAGAAATAAAACTGAGATTCCGGCGATAATATTCAGGCTGCGGCTTAAGTGCCGCGGCCCGAATATTTTGAAATCTTTATTATTTTACCTATCATGGAGGATGTTGTTATATTATGGATCTGACCCTTGCGATTAAAACAAGAAAAAGTATTAGAAGGTTTGAAAAAGAAGATATAGATACAAGCCAAATTATAAAGATTATCGAAATTTCGTCGAACGCCCCAAGCGGAGGCAATTCGCAAAACTGGTTTACTTATATAGTTAAAAATAAAGATGTACTGGGCAGGATGAGAAAAGAGGTTGATGCGGTATATAGAGCCGTTACGGGAAAAGACGCTCCCGGCGTTTATACATTCTTTAATGAAGCCCCTATCGTACTGGCTGTTGTCGAAAAACCGTATATCGGAAGCATCGATAATATTCTTGAAAAAACGGATAAAGATAGAAACTTCGCCAGAAAATTTATCGTAAACCCCGGACTTCAAAGCGTTTCAAGTTTTATTACCCATATATTGCTTCTCTGCCATAACGAGGGTTTGGGGGCATGCTGGATGACCGGTCCGCTAATTGCGAAGCAGGAATTGGAAGACATCATCGGCATAAAAAGCCCCGACAATCTCGTCGCGCTTATCCCGATAGGAAAGCCGGTAGAAAGACATTCTAAAACCGGGAGAAAGAATGTTTCGGAAATAATCGAAGTGATATAAAGAGATATTATCGCAATATGCTTCCTTCAAAACTGCTTCGCTTTTGATTAAATTTTTATTCCCGTTTCGTTTATTTTTGAGACGAATTTGTTTTTGCTCCTGCTTTTTTTAAAAGATTCATTACCTTTGCATGACCGGAAAATACGGCTGCCGCCATAGCGGTAAAGCCGTTGTTCGATTTTGCATTTATATTTGCGTTATATGAAAGCAGAAGCCTGACTATCCGAACATTTCCGTTTAAAGAAGCATATATCAAAGCAGTGTCGCCTGTTTTTGCATCGCTCGCGTTCGGATCCATTCCTGCGCATAAGAAAAACTTGACTGCAAGGAGATTGTTTTCTTTAGCTCCGATTAAAAATTCCTTTTTTGTAAAGGAAATTTTCATTGTTTCTAATTCTTTTTTGGCATTGGCGCAGGCGCCGTTATTTTTTGCGGATGCTAAACTGCTTGCATGACCATTTGCATGTGAAATACCCAAAGAAACAAGTAAAAGAAAGCAAATAAAAATTCCGCGTAGAAAATATCCAAAAATATATTTCATATGTTTCCTTAAATCACCGTTAACTTTGAGCTTTTAAATATCCCCTGTTTTGCTAATGAATGCAAAAAAGGTCTTACCGAAATAAAAAACGGCGGGGGAAAAGCTCTAAATGAACTGGATGATTAAATTTTCCTCTACAGCCGAAAAGCCGTTTCGGATATTTTGTGTGACAGTCGTGTGACAGTTTAAAACAGTTTAGAGTTTAGGTATAGTAACACTCACGCAACTACTAATTCGACAGGTAAGGGCGTATCCACCCCGGCCGTTTTGCTGACATATAATTTTTCTATGCCTATCGTCCTTCCGGCTTTATCTTTTTTTAATATAATCCCCTCGCCTGCTTCTTCGGACATTACCTCGTCTTTGGGATTTCCAAACCATATATCCATTGTATCGAAGTCCCTGCGGTAATAAACCGTTATTTTTTCCATATCGAATCTCCCTCTTTACCTTCCATTGCGGGATGTTTAATATTTGTAATATAATGCCAATAATCAGCGGTAGTCCTTATTTCGACGTTTAAAGGCGTTTTTATTCTAAAAAATATTTTCTCGCCTCTTACGGACGGGTTTCCCATTTTTATAATTTTATAATAATATTATTTGCATAATAGCGCAGCAAAATGAAAATATTTTGTTTTTCAATATTTATATATCATTATAGCATAAATATAAAAATTTTTTAAAAAACCGGCAAAACGGCGTCAAGGGCAGTTTAAAAGTACACCGCTTGTGCAGTCAAAAATGCACCGGTAATTTAATAAATAATAGTTAAGTTATCATAGTCCGTCCTCCTCCTTTTGTTTATTATAACCGCAGAGGTACCCTGCGGTTATAATTGCCGCTTTTTTAAAGCGCTGTTTTTTTAAATTTATAATTAATTTTCGTCTGCAGGCACATTGCCGCCGTAAATTAATCCCGCCTTTTTCTTCTGTTTAAGCCGGTAGCTCTCGCCGGTTATATTTACTATGCGCGAGTGGTGGATAAGCCTGCCCAATACGGCGGCGGTTAAAGCCTCGTCGTTGGTCGGGAATCCATTTTCACGGGTTATTGACTCTTAAAGAATTAAGATAATCTTTCAGCGTGGAAAAACAATCTTCTAAAACTGCTTTGCTGTGGGAAGATTTTGAAAGCATAATGCACCCTTCGAACGAGCCTACCACAAAACCTGATATGTTTTTTGCATTTAAATCCTGTCCGATTATACCGGAAGTTTTAGCGGCTTCGATGGCTTTTTCAATAAAGGATTGCCATAAAATCATTATTTCGTTTATATGTTTTGATAGAACTTTATCCTTAGACGAAAGTTCAAGCACAAGGTTTCCGACGGGACATCCCGTTTGGGCAATCTCCTTTGCCTTTTGGTTATAAACCTTATCGACAACAAAACAAATCTCGCCGATGGGATCCTTAGCTTTATATACGCCGCCCCATGTATTTATATACGCGGGCATTATTATCTCTTGAATTACGGCGACGGCAATGTCTCTTTTTGACTTAAAATGGTAATATAAGCAGCCTTTAGTGGCGTTTATTTTGTCTATTATATCCTGAATGCTCGTATCCTCGTAACCCTTCTTAAGCAGCAAGTTATATGCGGCATCCAAAATCTCGCTTCTTTTTAACAACTTATCACCTGCTTATGAAAATATAATACATCCCGTCCATTTTGAACCATTCCGAATTATTATATTATAATTATAATATAATAGCATGCAGGATGTATCAAAATATTGCAGCATCAGAATGTCAACGGCTGGTAGCCTTCGGCCATAAAACCCGCAATTGCCTGTCCCGCATGAACAAGTTCTATTTTTTTATCCGTTAATATAGGAGCAATACCGTACCCTTCGGCAACAGCCACGCATGCCTGAGGCATGATATTGTTTGCAAGCACCTGATTGTATGCCTCTAAAATCTCTTTATCGTCGGTTTTTGCAATAAAGTCTTCCCCCGGCCCGAAAAATATAACTTTAACATCTTCGAATGCACCGCTGTTCTTTGTTCTCCATGCAACATTAAGACCTAATTTTACCTTAACGGGATTATCAGTCCCCGAAAGGATAATGATTAAAGCTTTTGCTTTTGCCATAAAAACCTCCGCCTTGTTTTAATTTGTTAAATAATTAAGTTATTTTAGTTTTCTACATACCGACTGGTTTGTATTTTACTATTAATAACCGTCTTTGTCAAGGACAGATTGTTTTAATGGTTTTAATTTATATTACTCTTTTTTTGCCTTTGGTTTTGTTATTGCGCCCTGATGGCCGGTTCAACAAATTTAATCTTTCGTCCAGATGAAACCTTAAAGGCTTTTTTGCCCATTCTTCGGCATAATCAACCCCCACGCGCGGGCTCGTAATTATCATATTTTCGTCAACTTTTATGCCTCTATCCTCGAGAAAAATTTCTAAACCCAAATTATCTCCGTTTTTTACGGCGTCATCCGGACAGACTAATACCCCGTTATGCCTCATCTCGATTCCAAGCGCTTTGGTTAAATTGCCCGGACCTATAGCCAAATTATTATAAGGTTTGGTACTGCCGCTGCCGCCCCTCCTTTCGCTCATAATATCAATCCCGTAAACGGGGATTAGCCCCCTTATCAGGACCCCCTGCGGAATGCCTGCCTTATTAGTTACGATATTAAACATGTTGTGGATTCCATAGCACAAATGGACATAAGCTACTCCTCCGTCTTTATATAAAGATTCGTTTCTGCCGGAACGGCGGCCGTTATAAGCATGGGATGCCATATCTTTTGTTCCCAAATAAGCCTCTACCTCCGTAATTATCCCCCCTGTAAGACCGCTTCCGAAGGTATCGGTAAGTAAAAACTTGCCCAAAAGTTCCCGCGCTATCGTTTCGACATTATCTCCGGTAAAAAAGGTTCTGTTTAGCAAATTCATGTATTTAACCCTTTATACCCGTTATTATAAAAGCGATATGAAACGGCAGGTTTTTAATTTTCAAATCCTTAAACCCCTTGTCTTTTAATATGTTTAACATCTTATCCCTGTCAAATGCCATTATGCTGTATGTAAGCCAGCGGTATGCCCTCTTATCGATTAAGGAACCGGCCAATCTTATAATGGAAAAGTATATCTTAAAAAACATATTTAATAATTTGTTTTGCGGCTTTCCCATTCCCAGCAATATAAATTTTCCGGTTTTTTTTAAAATTCTTTTAAGCTCTTCCGCAAAAACCTTCGTATCATCGACATTTCTAAGCAAGAACCCTGCCGTAACGACATCATAATAACAATCGGGTTCGTCAAGTTTCATGGCGTCCCCCGTTTTAACGCATATATTGTTAATCTTTCTTTTATCGATTTTTTTTTCGGCTATCCTGAGCATATCCTCGTTAAAATCCACAGCCGTAATTTCGACCTGTTTTTTTGCCTTTTTTGCCTTTTTGGCTATATCTATTGCGATAGAACCGGTACCCGTTGCTACATCTAGTATTTTATAGCTGTTTTTTTCTATCAAAGCCTCTCTGGCCGTCATTTCCCGCCATAATCCGTCAATCCCGAAACTGAATAAATGCCCCATAACATCATACACGCCTGCAATGGAAGAAAAAATATCAAATATTTTTTTAGACATTTATAGCCTCGCCCTATTCCTTACCCCGCTCCGGCCTTGCTTCACCAACCTCGCTCACCCGGCCTTGCTTTGAATACCTATATTTTACAATAACTTGGGGGTGTTTTCAAGTTTCTAACGGCGAGTTAAGGAAATATTATATACCGGGCGTTTTATTAATCTTTTATCAAATTTTAACCGACATTGCCAGGCGTCCCATTCCGTTTAGCATAAAGCCTTCGGCTTTATAAACGCTAAACTCCATAGCTTTCGGGCGGGGACTTCCCGGCAATGTTAATTAAATTAATTGCATAAATTTGATATGTTTTTATTTTTTATGTAAAGAGGGCGGTTTAACCTTAATCCTTGTATAATATGTATGTTATGCAAGGATTAAAGATATTGACTTTTATTTTTCTCGTGCTAAAATATAAGTATGTTTATAAAAAGGACGGTATATAACTATATAGTAGAGCATTTAAGCGCTAAAGAAATTACGCTCATTACAGGACCAAGACAGTCGGGCAAGACTACTATAATGGAAGCCGTAAATAGCGAACTTAATAAAAGAGGCGAAAAAACGCTATTTTTAAGTTTAGATTTTGAAAAAGACTCTGCTTTTTTTAAATCGCAAATTTCTCTTATAGATAAAATAAACCTTGAAATCGGCGGCAA
>JAJYQZ010000190.1 GCA_021794335.1 bacterium | reverse complement strand
TTGATAAATTTATAATTTTAAAAAAATTGAAATTGGTTTCTAAGTAATAAAAATTAATTTTATTTGAAAAATTACCTAAAAAGGGTATTGCATGGGGATTAAAAAATTTCAATCGGCAAGTTTCAGGCAACGGCGGCACCTTGTCTTAATCCGTATGATTATGTTATAATAACGCAACCTAATTAAAGCTATTGAAAAAGGGGGATGAAAATGCCTATTTACGAGTATAAATGCCGGAAGTGCGGCAATGGTTTCGAAGTTTACCGAAGCAAGCTCCCCGAATTTTACCTTAAAATTTCTAAAACAAATAAAGCGGCGCAATGCCCTTCCTGTAAAACCGAAGATGTTATTTTTGTAAAGACGATTGGGCTTGAAGAAGCGATCGCCTGCGGCAAAACAGACGGCGGCTTTGGTTGAGGGACTTAAAGGGGGGCAGTTTGCCTCAACAATAATTATAAAAACAGGAGTCTTTATATGGCAAAAATAGCAATTATAGTTCTTGAGGGAACCGAACTTAAAGAATCTGTTGCAAAAATAAGACATGCCATGATATACTCAAAAGAAATTAAAGTATCAGGAAATGAAATAATCCTTATTTTTGACGGCAATGGGACTAAATGGCTGGATATAATATCCAACGAGACATCCGAATTTGATTTTTTAAACAAATTATTTAAAGAAATAAAATCGATGGGGATAGTTTACAAGGCGTGCGACTTTTGTTCTACGAGAAAGGAGGTAAAAGAAAGCCTTGTTAAAAAGAATATCGAGCTAATATCCGAATATGACGGGCATCCAAATGTCGGTAGGCTGATAAACGAAGGCTACCAGATAATAGTTATATAATTTATATAATAATATGGGGGTTAATTCTAAATGAATTTAAGCAGTTTTTACGTGCCTGACGTATCTCTCGTCGTCGCTTTTTTAGCAGGATTTTTCTCTTTCTTAAGCCCGTGCGTGTTTCCTTTAATACCGTCTTATTTATCGTATGTATCAGGGTTTTCGGTTGCGGAGCTTTCGGGCGGGAAAGGGGCGGCGGATGATGAAAAAAGGCGGAAAGCGGCAAGGATATCCGTTGTTATCAACTCGCTTTTTTTTATATTAGGATTTACCGTAATTTTTGTGCTTCTCGGAATGTTCAGCGGGGCAGTGGCAGATTTTATAAAATCCGCGTGGGTAATGCGGATAAGCGGCATCGTCGTCATTCTTATGGGTTTATATATCGCGGGGATTTTAAACAGGCTTAAAATATTTTCGTTTTTAAACAGGGATGCACAGTTTAATTTAAAAAACAAGCCTGCGGGTGTTATAGGTTCGGTCTTAATAGGCGCAATTTTTGCAGGCGCCTGGACGCCGTGCATAGGACCGATTCTCGCCTCCATCCTTTTTATAAGCGCCACGCTGCATAATTCGATCGAGGGCGGCTACCTGCTATTCGTATATTCGATGGGTCTTGCCGTTCCCTTTTTTATAAGCGCCATATCGCTTAATCTCTTTTTTACCGCATTTAAAAGGTTTAAAAAATATGTAGGAACAATCCAGATAATAAGCGGAGTGCTCTTGATTGTCGTCGGGGTTTTGATATTCTTCAACTATTTGTCTATAATATCGTTATATTTCGGCAACACGTTTCATTACAATATCCCGTATAACGGTTAAAAATAATATCACAGTTCCGATTTTTAAAAATCGGAAGACTAGAAAAGAAGCTTGTTGAACGGCAAATCTCTGAGCTTGTAAAATTTATCGGTTTTTTACGCGCAGCAGCTAAGTTTATTTACGTCTTTAGTAAATGTTTGCGCCGCCAATTTAAGCCCTTCCGCCATCGTCGGATAAACCCCTATTTCTTCGGAAACAGCATCTATCGTGTAGCCGTTTTGTATGTAAACGCTTGCCTGCTGGATAGTTTCGCATGAATTGTGCGAAAGCATATGCACCCCCAAAATCTTGTTTGTTTTTTTATCGGCTATCATTTTTATCAAGCCTTCCGTCTTAAAAATTGCCTGTGCTTTAGGGATATGTTCCACAGGGAAAACAACTTTAAGGATTTCATACCCTTTTTTTAAAGCCGCTTCCTCCGTAAGCCCGACCGACGAAAACTCAGGGTCGGTAAATGTAGTATGCGCCACTGCGGAATAATCGACTTTAATATGTTTTTCGTTAAGCAGGTTATGAGCCGCAATTTTCCCGTCGTATGCAGCCGTGGTGACAAGATTCATAATGCCCGTAACATTGCCGCAGGCATAAATATCGGGATTAGCCGTCATAAGTTCGTCGTTTACTTTAACGAAGCCGCGGCTGTCCGTTTCAACCCCGGCGGCTTCAAGATTTAAATCCGCCGTGTTTCCGACGATGCCCGTCGCCATAAGAAATTCGTCAAAATCAATAGTTTTTGGACCTTCTTTTGTTTCTATTTCGGCATACTTTTTGTCGTCCTTTTTATAAAGGCGCTTAATTGTTGAATTGAGCAAAAATTCGACTCCTTCGTTTTTCATAATATTAAGAAGTTCGTTTGACAGTTCAGGCTCTTTGTTGAGTAAAATCTTCTCAGACCGGCCGATAACAACGACCTTCGAACCAAACCTGTTGAACATCTGGGCAAACTCAAGTCCCATTGCCCTTGTGCCGAGTATTAAAAGGGTTCTGGGCAGATAATCTATATTCAGGATTTCTTCGTTGGTAAGGTATCCCGTCTCCCCCAGGCCGTTAATGTCTATTATCTGGTTTGTAGAACCTGTTGCAATGACAAATTTATTTCCTGTAATTTTATATGCGTCTATATTTTTATCGTTTGGAATAATTAGGGCGGAATTTTTAGACGAGAAACTTCCGGAGCCTTCTATAAACGTAATATTGTGATAGCCTTTTAATACGTTATAATATTTCATTTCCCTCAGGCTGTCAAGAAGTTCGCTTTTTCTTTTTATAAGCTTCTTTATGTCAATCCCCGCCTGTTTAGTTTCTATGCCTTTGAACTTATTATCTACCGGTTCGTGATATATCCTTGCGGCTTCCAGCAGGTGTTTGGAAGGAACGCAGCCCCTGTTTAAGCAGGTTCCGCCGATGACCCAGTTTTCGATGACGCAGACTTTTTTATCTTTTTCCGCAAACTGAATTGCGGAGGAAAAAGCGGCGGAACCGCCGCCTATTATCACTAAATCATAATCATAATTATGGTTTCCGCCGCTTCCGCTATTCCCCCCCTCCGCCGGCCTTCCTTCTTCAGCCTTAGAAACGTAAGCAGCCTCATATGATAACGGCGAATAACCCTCATTCTCTATGTTTTTCTTTATGTCTTCGATTTTTATGTCGTCAAGAGCCAGAATTATGCTTTCTTTTTTTGATAAAGAGGTATCTACTTCGACAACCCCCTTTACCCTGCTTATAGCTTTATTTACGGACGATACGCAATGTTCGCAGGTCATTCCCTCGATGTTCATTTTAATCTTCTTCATAATTTCCAACTCCTTTACATTTTTATTGTTATTGTTTTTAATTCGATAGTTATAAGTTATAGCTATAAGTTAAGGATGCCGATAAAATAATTGGTTTTTAAAAATTTGCCCGATTTTGCTTTCTTGCTTGACTTTATTATACACCTTATAGTCAAGTATAAGGTCAAGAAAAATTTTTCTTGATAGAAGCGATTGTTTTTATGAAGTATATTTATTTACGCAGGTTAGTTCGGATTCGCCGCAGGGCTGCATAAAAAAACAGGCAAATTATTTATGGTTTATGGCGGGCATTTCAACCCTTCGGTTCATCTTTTCCAGTAAACTCTGGTCATCCTGTCTTCTTTAGAAAAGGAATACTTGATGCTCCCCTTATAAGCCTTTTCGATATTTTTTCCTATCCTCTGGGCAAGCTTATCGTTCATCTTTTCCAGTAAACTCTGGTCATCCTGTCTTCTTTAGAAAAGGAATACTTGATGCTCCCCTTATAAGCCTTTTCGATATTTTTTCCTATCCTCTGGGCAAGCTTATCGTCCGCAGTAATAATTTCTATAGTTTTATTTTCTTCGTCTATATTTATCTTTTCTATTTTTTCGAGCGGGTTGATATAGTTAGCTTTTTCTTCGGTATTTTTTATAAGACTCATAATCTCATCCTTGTGATTAAAAAGGAAGTCGCCTTTGAGTTCGACCTCCCCTCCATATATTTCGTCTCGATTTTTTGGCAGGCTGGACACAGGGTAAACGTTATTTTATCAGGATTTTTCATCAAGTTTTTATATAGTTCCTCATTTTCGACCCATCTTTTATCGTGGTATATGCTGCGGCATTTCCTGCAAATAGAAGGGTCTTTATATTCCACCGCGTCTAAATACGGATCCATTAAATCATCCTCCTGCTGTTTTTTAACTTTAGCCCTTGTGGCATCCCATTTTTTAAAGCCCCCGTTCTATTTAGTAATAGTCAACTGCCTTTAAGCGTCTTCTTCATCTCTTCGAACTGTTCCTTGGTTATTTCGCCCTTTGCATACCTTTTTTTAAGTATGTCCATGTGTTCTTCTTCTTGCCTTCCGTTACAGGTATAATAATAACCGCCCTTCCCCGGCCTGCCCCTAAACGCTATTACAATCAGATAAACAACGGCAACAGCGATTGCGACAGGAAAAAGCATCATTAAAAGCATCCATATAACGCCAAATCCGTAACCCATCATAGGCCACGACCGGCAAACCCCGAAATAGAACTGGTAGAAGCCCATCCCCATATCATAACTATTCCTCCTTAAGCCTTAAGCCAAATTAAATTAATAAATTAATAAATTTAAACCTCTATTTTAATAATACCCCATTTATTTTATTAGTCAATTTTATTATTTTTATTAGTTTTTTTAAGTCATTTACTATAATTTGCCGATTGAAATTAACTAAAAGCTAAAAAACCCCTTTATTTATATGCTTTTCAGTGATATAATTATTGCTAATTATATTCACTCCATAGGTGAAAACAAAATAAATAAGGGGGTATAAAATCATGATACCAAAAAAAGAACCAAAATTCAAAAGCTCGGCACTACCCTGCTTGACCGGACCATTTGCTCTGCCGCAGGTTCGCTCGGTTATCAGCTTGCTTACGGAAGCTCCATAGGCATAAATCCCTTAGATTCGATAAATTCGAAACTTATTATATTCTGGGGAATCAATGCCTTAGAAACAAATATGCATCAGGCTGTTTTTGCGGATAATGCCCGTAAAAATGGGGCAAAAATAATAGAGGTGGACGTCCATAGAAACAAAACGGTAAAATGGGTCGACGATTTTTACATGATACTGCCGGGTTCCGACGGCGCATTGGCTTTAGGTCTTGCCAATATAATAATTCAAAACGGCTTAGCGGATAAAGAGTTTTTAGAAAAATATTCTTACGGGTTTGACGAATTTAAAATAAAAGCCATGGAATACCCGCCTGAAAGGGTTGCGGGTTTGACGGGCCTTACCGAAAACAGGATCTAAGAGTTAGCTTATTCCTTTGCAGCGGCTAAACCGGGCTTTATCCGTATTGGAAACGGGCTTCAACACCATAATAACGGCGGAATAAACACCTGGCTTATATCTCTCCTGCCTGCCTTGACGGGTGCATGGAGATATAAAGGCTGGGGCGCCCTGAGATCCAATTCTGGATATTTTCCGCTTAACGAAGACGAAGACGCCTTAAAAAGACCGGATCTGCTTAAAAAACCAGTAAGAACGGTAAATATGGTACAACTTGGCAAGATTTTATGCGAACTTAACCCGAAGGTCAGGTCTATTTATATTTACAACAGCAACCCTGCGGTCGTTGCGCCGAACCAAAACCTCGTATTGAAGGGGCTTTCTAAGGAAGACCTTTTTACCGTCGTCCACGAGCAGATGATGACGGAAACGGCAAAGTGGGCGGATATTATATTATTCTCCCCGCAACCACAAGCTTCGAGCATAAAGACCTTTACGTAAGTTACTGGCATATGTCCATTCAATGGGCAGACCCTGTAATTTCGAGGGTAGAAGAAGCAAGACCCAATATATGAGTTTTTAGAATGCTGGCTGAAGCATTCGATTTTAAAGAATCTTGCTTTAAGGACTCCGAAGAGGATATCGCGCGGCAGGCCATTGACCTTCCCTACTGGCAGGGACAGGGAATTACCCTCGAAAGGCTAAAAAAAGAAGGCTTTATAATGTTAAACGACTTGGGCTTGCCGTTTGCGGAAGGCAGTGGGTTTACTCAGTCCCGCAAAATCGAGTGTAAAAGTAAAAAAGCAGCGGAATGCGGGCTCGGCGATGTACCCGATTACATGCCTATAGGTAACAGATTCGAAAGGACTAATTTTAATAAAAAACGTCCTAGCATAGGGGACAGTTTATTACCTCTTACCCTCGTTTCACCGCCAAACCACTTTTTTTTAAAATTCAACGTTTGCCAACATTGCGTCCCTAAAAACAAAAGCAGGGGAGCCGCTTTTGGAAATAAATCCTATAGACGCCGAAGCCAGAGGGGTAAAAGACGGCGACATCATAAAAATAGAAAACGAGCGCGGCAGTGTGGTTTTAAAGGCAAAAGTAGCGGATACCGTTTTACCCGGCGTCGTGGTATCCTTAGGCTTATGGTGGAGGGGTGATTATAAAAACGGTTCAGGGATAAACTCTTTAACCCAGGACGATATATCCGACATAGGAGGCGGAGCTACCTTTTTCTCGACGGTGGTAGAGGTTAAAAAAGTATAGGCAATTTCAATTTATAGAATAGGCAAATTTTTAGCCCTCTTAGGATTAATTTATGGCAAATGGCAAAACACTAACCGAGGTTATAAAAAACAGAAAAAGCATAAGAAAATATAAAGGGTCTTAAATACTAAAGCAAACTTCTAATTACCACGGCTTCGTTATGCTCCTCGTCTCTTGCGGCATATAAAAGCGTAACCTTTTCGTTATTTCTAACGATTTCCTTAAGTTGTTCAAAGACCTCCTTATTTGCCGCTATCTCTTCCTTATACCTCTTTTGAAAATCGATCCACTTTGCGGGGTCGTGTCCAAACCATTTCCGCAATTCGCTCGAAGGGGCTATTGCCTTAAGCCATAAACCCAGCGCTGCTTTTTCCTTAGATATTCCTCTGGGCCATAGCCTGTCGACCAGCACCCTGAAGCCGTCGTTCGTTTCCGGTTTCTCGTAAATTCGTTTAAGTTTTACCATGTCCCTTAATTCATAACTCATTGCATATAAGGCATATTTAATCAAAGTATATCATAGTATATCATAATTTTAGAAAACATTTTGCTGCCGTCTTTTAAATTAATCGTATTTTCCGTCCTTTATGGCAACGGATATTAAGAACGAAAGCATAAGAACAAGCCCAAACAGGACGAATATCCAGTGAAGCGCAAGCCTCTGCGCAATTATTCCGCCTATGGGGGCTGCAACGGAACCGACCCCGAAACCGGCAAAGAAAAAAACCCCGTAAGCGGTTGCCCTGTATTTTTCGTGCGCATTCTGGCTTATCATAAGATTGGAAATAGGATTTATGGAAAAATTAAATGCGGAAAATGCAAGTATGGACGCAAACAGGATAAAATTGTGCGTTAAACCCGAAATCAACAGAAAAATCCCGCTTATAAGCATTAAAACCGAAAAAGCGCGATGAGGCTTATAATTTTTGGTAACCCTTGTGCTGTTATACTGGAAAATTACCCCGATTATCAATGCAACGGTTACAAAAAATCCCCCTGCCGCCGCTGCTTGGTTGTGGAAAAATAAAAAATTCTTAAACTCAAGACCGGCGTAAGCCGGTAAAAAAGAGAAAACCCCCTGGAAAACAAAACCGTTTAAAAATTCCACGATAAAAATAATTATTAAATTTAAATGGAAAAAATCTATCAAGAAACCCTTAAAAGCAGCTTTTAATGATATGTCTTCCTCCCCTTTTTCAACTCTCAAATAACTTTTTGCCGGTTCGCCCCCTATAGCTAAAATATAAGAGAGGACAAAGAGTGTTAAAAAGACAGCTCCAAGGATTAAATACGGGAAATTATACCCGAAAAAATAACCGAGAATCCCTGCAAATGCCGCGCTTACGGCAACCCCCAGCGTCCCTGCAATTCCATGGATTGCAAACGCCTTAAGTTTATCGGTTCCTACAAAGGACATCATGCTTAAGCCCACGGGATGGTAAATGCTGCCGACAAGACCCATAAATATAATAGAACCCGCAAACATGTAAAAATTGCCGGAAATAGCTGCGGTGAAAGAAAACAAAGCCATTCCGGCAAGATATATTCTTAGGATATGTTTTTTGTTTATTTTATCCGCTATAAAACCGACCGGCAGGGACCCCGCGCCGAATAAAAAAAGATATATTCCGGCTATAATTCCCAAAATTTCATAATTTGTATGAAACCTGTTCTTTATAAGAAGCAAAATGGCAGGATAGGTTAATATTGCAACGTGACAGAAGAAATGCGACAGGCTTAAAAGGATGGTTGTAGCCGCCGAACGTGACGGGTTTGCATTTCCAGCTCTGTTATGCGTCTTGATTTCCATTTTTTCCATCGTTGATATATTTTAACCGTTTCGATAATTTTATGCAACCGGGAAAATAATCGGCAATAACAACAAAATAATCGAAAAATCGACAAATGCGATAAATAAATGCAATAAATAATTTGAAAATACCCTGCCGTTATGTTATAATTTAATCATTTTACAATGGAAGACAATCACGGACACTATCATGCGCATAATATTAATATGAATAATATAAACGGCATAAACGGCGAATTATTAAGATCGGAAAGGAATTTAAGAACCGCTTTTATACTTACTCTCGTTATTCTTTTTACGGAATTAGGCGGGGCGGTAATCTCGAAGAGCATGGCGCTGTATTCCGACTCGGGGCATATCTTAGTAGATGCCTCTTCGCTCCTTCTTGCATGGTTTGCACAGATTCAGGTAAGAAAAACCCCTACTATGAAAAATACGTATGGGTACCACAGGATAGGCATACTGGCTGCGCTTTTAAACTCTTCGGTTCTTCTTGTCGTTTCGTTAATATTAATTTACGAAAGCTACGAAAGGCTTATCCATCCCGAACAGGTAAATTCGAAAATCATGATAATCTTTGCTTCTATTAGCCTTGCCGTCAATATAGCAATCGGGCTAAAAATTCATAAAGACATTCATCATAATTTAAACCTTAAAAGCTCTTTTTTTCATATAATGGGAGACTCTTTAATATCGCTTTCCATAATAGGGGCGGGCATAATTATTTATCTCACTAAATTTTATTACATAGACCCGATAGTAAGCCTTATAGTGTCCCCCGTTATTGCAATCGGCGCGTTTACCGTAATCAACGAAACCTTAAACATTCTCCTCGAAGCCGTTCCTAAGGAAATAGATTTTAATGAAGTAAAAAACGAAATGCTTAAAACTGCCGGCGTCGAAAACGTTCACGATCTCCATATATGGAGCATGTCAAAGTCTTTTATTCTTTTAAGCGCGCACATTCTTGTCAACCCCGATACCGTCAAATCTTCGGACCTGTGCTGCGTTATAAACAATATTCAAAATATGCTGGAAAATAAATTTAATATAAACCATGCAGTTATCCAGCCGGAATTTACCATGTGCGACAAAGTGGCCGAGTTTTGCATCCGGTAAGGCTTATAAAATTTTATTTGAAATTTAAATATTTAATGATTTAAATAATCGATATGCAATTTTTATAATATCGGTTTAATTTTTTACTTGAAATTTTTTTTATAAAAGTATGATATAGCTAACAATAACTTAAAGAGGGTTTTTGATGAGGTTTATAGCTTCAGAGGAAATTTCAAACGCCGTTAAAAATTTAATAATAAATTCCAGCGTGTGTCAAAAATAAATGTCAAAATAAAGGTGTCAGATTTATTTATTCCTTAATCGTAAGCAATACCTAAATTATTCTGGGTGGCCACATACCTCTGTTCCGCGGGCTTTCCTATACCAATAACTCCCGACGGCGTCGTTAAACGCAGTCGGGAGTAAGAGAATAAATAAATCTGACACCTTTATTTGCCGGAAAACGTTCACGATCTCCATATATGGAGCATGTCAAAGTCTTTTATTCTTTTAAGCGCGCACATTCTTGTCAACCCCGATACCGTCAAATCTTCGGACCTGTGCTGCGTTATAAACAATATTCAAA
>JAJYQZ010000078.1 GCA_021794335.1 bacterium | reverse complement strand
GGAGTTATATAGAATACGGCAGGTCTCAAGCGTCTGGTTGAGGATTTCCGTCTGCTTTCTTGTCGGATATAGCCGGTATTTGTAGGTTTTCAGCATATTCTATTATTAGATTGCCTATGTATCCCCCGTCATTGCGAGCGTAAGCGAAGCAACCTCACGGGCGGGGAATTATATCGGCAATGTTAGTTAAAAAAGCCTTTAACGAATCCCAATATTCCGGATTTCTTTTTCAGAATTTCAAGATATTCCTTGACAGCGGAAGCGGAAGATAAAACAACATCCCGGCCGCTGCGATATTCAGTTGTTTTAATGATGTTTTCGTATCTCTCCAGCATCCATCCCCCGGAATCGTCCCTTGATGCGGCCTTCGATACAACCTCTACGCCTATGGGCAGTTTGCGAATTTTTATGGTTTCCTTGATTTCTTCAAATGCCGCTTTCATTTCGCCGTCTATCCGGTAATCTGTTACGGTTACCCCGTGCAGCGTTGTTTCGCCGGTTAGGAAAAAAGCGGCTTTCGCTATTGCCGTCCTGTGGTTGCCGTCCCCGCCGATATATAAGTCCCCGCCGTCTATACTCTGATAATACATAGACGGTATTTTCTTTATGGTCTCGCGGTAGTATCCCGGGTTCTTATCAAACAGGTCTAAATTGAGATACATCCTTTTGCCGAGTTCTAAAAAGGATAGCCAAGTCAAGCCGGCATAGTCGGGATGCTCGGTTCCAACTACCCGAAATATATTGACCGACCCCGCGTCCTGCCAGTATTTTTCTTTAACAAACGCAAACGGGAAATCGTTCCACTTGCGAATTGTCCTGTTTAATATTTCGGGGTTCGCATTTTTAATTTTATCTAATAAATCGCTCATATTTTTTTGGCTTAATCTCTTGAATGTTATTTGCTGCAAATTTTAAACCCCAAAACGCATAACAATTAGGATTTTTTTGAATTTCCGCAAGCGCCGCAATAGCCGACATTCCTATACGCGTAGGAGCAATTACGAATGAATGATAGCCGGTTGCCGCCAGCTCTGTATCGTAAAAATCAATTTTAACTTTATTTCCTCTTGCGGTAATCAATTCTACGGTATTTTTTTCGCTGCCGTTGCCATCCTGCAATATATTATTTTTAGGCGATAAATGTTCGATAGCCTGATTTATGCCGATTAGGGCATTAGCGATGTTTTCATCGTTAGAAAAAGGTCTTAATGTAGAAATGATTTTTTCTAAGTCTTTTAGCAAACTTGTATTTTTACTATTCATTTTTTAATTACCTGAAAAATTGATTTTTCTTGAAATCCGTCAAAACCCGTTTAACATAAACCGATTTTGTCTTACTTTAACAACGGCAGGGTCAATATTTCCGGAGAATCGGATTTTATTTCGAGCAACAGATTCTCGATGTGCATCATTTCTCCTTAATCTTACCAAAAATAATTTTTTTAAGGGTCAACTCAATACCCAGCTCCTTGGCTTCGTTTTGCAGCCTGCGAAACTTTTCGTATTGGTCTTTGTCGATACTAAAAGGAATAGACTTAGATTTAACGGATTTACCCGCCTGTTTAGCTTCCATTTTTTAACCTCTTGTTTATTTTTTTAAAAAAATTATCTCTCCCGCCGTAATACCCCGGTCTTAGCCGCGGGGTCTATGACTGGTTTTTTTTATTTCGCCAAGCTTATTTTCGCGACATACCTTCTATCCTGCCCTTTAAGCTCTACAGGCTCGCACATCCCTTTAATTCTCGAAGCGATTCCTTCGTGAAAATTATCTTTGATTTCTTGTAACGTGAAGTTCGACGTAATTATCGTCTGTAATACATTCTCGTACCTTTTGTTAATAATCACGTATAAAGTCTGCATGACCCAATCGGACAATTTTTCCGTTCCTAAGTCGTCCAATATCAAAACCATTGTTTCGGCGTATTTTTTCACAATATCCAGTTCGCTTGTTTCATTGCCGGAGGCGATAGACCGGATACTTAAGAACATCGCCGGCGCGGAAACGAATACGGCGGAACTACGCGGTATATAAAAATGCCCGAAATCGTCCGCCTCGGGATCGACGCTTAAAAGAATTTCTCTTAAGAGCGCCGCGGCAAGGTCAGTTTTACCCGTTCCGACCCCGCCGTAAATGTAATAACTCTGCTTTAAATCAAATTTTTTCACGGCGCCTTTAGGGTTTAAAAACCTTTTCGGCACGCCGGATTCAGCCATTAAAGAATCTATTTTAGCCGAGATGTTTCCTTTAAATTTCAAGGCATCTTGTTTTTTTCGTTCTTCAAGTTGGTTAAGATACCCTTGTTTATCTGCCTGCATACAATTATTTTTAACTAGTTCCATCAAATCGTTAATATTTTCCATAAAAAATCTCCGGTTGATTTGGTTTTATGAAACATACTCTTCGCCGGTATCCACATTAATAACTCTATGCGGTATATTTTCGTAAAATTTATCGTTAATCGAATTAACCATAACGGCCGGTCTCAGACCGAGTGTTTTTCGATATACGTTACTATGGTCTAATTTATTAGTTCCGCCCTTATCCTGCTGCTTTGATAGCCAGTTGTTAATAAAACGTTTATAGTTGTATTTTCTTTTGTCGGGATTTGCGAGTAACCACGCTTTCATTTTTAAAAATTCTATATCTATATCACAGGCGGGATAAGCTTCTTCCCAGACTTTTTTATCTTCGCCCGTAATATTTTCCCAGTCTCGAGTTTTAAAATTAAAATTGATTTTAGAAAATTTGTTTTTTACGATATCGTTTTCCGAATCGTTTTCTAAATCAAACAATGACGGTTCCGCCGTGTTTTTTATTTTACTTTGCGTTAAGGGCGGCTTTTCTTTTGGCAAATCGCCGCTATCTTTCTTTTCCTCGCATTGCCATTGCCCTTTATTATTTATAGCAAACTTGACGCTTTGATATTCCCTGCCATCTTTATTTAGCTTATAGCTAACCAGAAACGGTATGCATTTATTCTCGTTAATTTCGTTTACGGCGGGATTTAAGACAAAGTCTTTTAAATGCGACAGATGTGAGTAAGATTCGCAATTAAATATCTTTTTTAGTTTTAAAATATCAATAACGGGTATGGCCGGAGCATTTTCGTAATCTTTGCAAAGTTCGTAAAGCTTTATGGCGTATTTATTTTTAAAATCCCTAATCACGCCCATATCTATTTGGGCATACATATTATTTATCAATATATCCATAACTTGATGTGGGAAAGAATACTCTACGGTTCCTGTTCCGGGCCTTACGGTTATGCCCGCTAAGAGCATAAACTTATTTTCTTCTTTGACGCTACCGTCTTTTCCTAAAACGTTATACTCGCATTCGATATGGGCAAGTTCATCCAACGCTTCTCTTGTTCTGCGATTTTGAGTGTTTCTGTCGCCAGAAAGCGCTTTAAGATCGGATAATTTAATTGCAAACTTGTAGTCGGTAGGTTTTTTTCTCAAGCTGTTTTTCGCAAAGAACAATAAGGCGTTATAATTTTTATATTGCGTCAGAGTCAAGGTTTTACTCATAGACATGGCGATTATAGCACTCGGTTTATTTAACAATTCGCAAGTTAAATCGTATTCCATTTTTATCTCCTATTCAATTTCTGCCTTTTGCTATTCAATTTCTGCCTTTTGCTATTCAATTTCTGCCTTTTGCTATTCAATTTCTGCCTTTTGCTATTCAATTTCTGCCTTTTGCTATTCAATTTCTGCCTTTTAGGGGTTCAATTTCTGCCTTTTGCTATTCAATTTCTGCCTTTTAGGGGTTCAATTTCTGCCTTTTAGGGGTTCAATTTCTGCCTTTTAGGGGTTCAATTTCTGCCTTTTAGGGGTTCAATTTCTGCCTTTTGCCGACGACAACCTTTACTCACTACTTGTTTTGCCATTTCCTAAACTAGTATTAAACCTATTAAACATATTTAAACCTATTTAAACTACTACTATAGCCCGAAACGTTTTTTAATAAAAAACGATTTCGAGCCGACGATAATTATTTATCAAAGAACGGCGATAGAAAATTTTTTAACTTTTACCTTAGGATTTTACTTTTACCTTATTTAACGCTTCTTCTAAATTCTGAACCCTATTTTTTTTGAAAAAAGAGTCTATATCTTTTATATCTATAAGAATTTTCGCCTTAATCCTGCTGTGCGGTATCTGCCTCTCCCTAATTAATTCATAAACGGTCGAAGATGCGATATTTAAATATTCCGCCGCCTCGTTTACGGTTAGATATTTTTTCGTCTTAGAAAACGCCTCTATTAACCCCTCGAGATCGTTTTTTTCGACAAGGTATATTTCGCCATTTTGAATATTTACGTTTAATTTTCTTGCCATTTTTTTAAATATTCTTTTAAATTTAAGGATTTAATAATATATTTGTCATAATTTACTTGAATTTTTAGGATTTTATCGTTGGGATGATGTTTGGATAATCGCAGATCTTTTTTATACCTATTTACAATAGGTAGCATTTCTTTATTTAATGTTTTAGACGATATTTTCATTTTGGGTGTCCTCGGGGCAATATAAATCATTCATTGAAATTTTATTGTGCGTCAATTCTATAATTTTTATTGCTGTTTTGCGGGAAGGAAAATATTTATATTTAAGTATATGGGAAAGAAACGGGGGAGTTATTCCTATTTGTTTAGCAAAATCATTTTGTTTAATATCATGCGTCAACAAGTAGAAACGTAAAGGGTGTAATTGTTTCACGCGTAACTCCTTATGAATTAACTTAATTATTTTTAATATTACTAAATGTTATTTAGTATGTCAAGGGAAAATTACTGTCTATTATTTGGTAGAATAAATATTCTATGTGAAATAAGATATATTAATTTTAAAAGACAATTAAATTAAACATTGGTAATGCTTATGCCAAGAACAAAAAATGAAGAAATTTTTAAACGCGTAGGTAAACTTATAAAAAACAGAAGAGAAGAATTAAAGTACTCACAAGGCCGACTAGGAGAATTATTAAATGTCGATTATCGCCAAATACAAAATTATGAGTCTGGAAAAACTAAAATCGCAATCGATTATCTCATTAAAATAGCAAAAATCCTCAAAGTAGATATTTCCTATTTTTTTCCTTATCGCGAGTCAAAATCCTCTATCCCCTCCCTTCTAGCATTATCCGTTTCCGACGAAACCGCCGTCGATGAATCAAAATACCGAATACTTCCGGTTATTGCTTTTGCCGGTGCGGGCAAGTTTATCGATTTAACCAAAATCGAACCCATCGATAAACTGTTGGTTCCTGCGGAATTCGCCATAAATGGTTCAACCGTAATAGTAAAGGTGGTTGGATCAAGTATGGAGCCGATGATAAAGGAAGGTGCATACATCGGGGTCGATAAAGACGACAAACAATTTATTGCGGGGAAAATTTACGCGGTATTCCTGCCTTACGAAGGGGCCGTTATTAAAAAGGTGTATCTCGATTTGGATAATATAATTTTAAAATCTGAAAACAAAGACTTTCCGGATATAATAATACCGACAAAAAAGATAGATAGGGAAAATTTTATTATCGGTCGTGTCAAGTGGGTATTACAGAAGTTTTAGGTATTTAAAATCTATTATTAAATTTTTATGATTATATAATTTTACATATATTCTAAGAATGAACAACTTTATCTATAAATTATTGGGTTATGAAAAAACTTTTGATAAAGGATTTAATGATGGAAAAGAGAAAGGATACAACGAAGGATTTAATAAAGGATTCAAGGAAGGGATAAAACAAGGAGAAATAAATGGATTAGAAAAAGGTAAAAAAATAATTATTGTAAATGAACCACAAATAGGAAAAAATATCGAAGATATTAAAACAAGAGACAAATATATTGTTTCCGGCAACTTATTTAAAATTAAAAACATAGAAGAAAAAATAAAAGCAGATTTAAATAAAAGAATATTTAATGATAAAAATATTCCTACAACAGACCAGTGGAAAGTAATATTAACGGAAAATCCTAATACATATGTTATAGCTGGCGCTGGTTCGGGGAAAACCACAACACTTATTTACAGAATATTGGTAATGAATCAATATTTAAATATTCCGCTTTCAAATATTACTATATTTTCATTCACAAGGAAAAGCACCGAGGAATTCAGAAATAAATTACGAAAAGTTTTCGATAGCATAGGAATCACCTTAAAAGATAGTGAACTCAAAAAGACAGTCAGAACTTTCCATTCCAAAATCTATCAATTCGCCCAAAGTTTGGGAGCCAATAATTTTTTTGACTATTTAGGGCATAACCATGACGATAAGGCAGATATTGACTTTAACATAGGTTTAAAATTAAGCGATAAACAGAAAGAATTTTTAAAAGGGATTTACAATGAAACCTTTAAAAACAATCCCAAATTCAGAAAAGTCATTCTATCTTTATATAAAACAATTATCTTGAGACCTAATAGCGATGATAAAAAAGATTATAACGACTTTGCCGTTCAAAAAACAATCGAAGCAGATAAAGAAATAACTCAAAAAGTTCAAAATTATTTTACGTATAATCTTAATTACGATAAATTAATAGAATTTAAAACGCATAATTTGTCGAATTATAAATTTTTAGCGAATTTATATTATAAAGAATTAGACCTTTATATAATATTTTGCCCGTATGACGAAAATTTAAAACAAGATATCATGAGCGATGATCGCAGTGTTGCCGACAGGCTTTTAATTAAGAAAAGATTTTTAAACGCAAAAAGCGATAAAAATTTGAGATTTATAAATAAACAGGAAGATTTATATTTATTAGAAGAACAAATAACCGTTTTAAAAAATTCAATGAATGATAATTCTAATGCGCCAAACTTTAGTATAAAAATAGAGGGAGAGATTTCGGAAATTCCTATATTTGAAGCTTTTTACGGTACGGGCAATTTTGTCGAAAATTTAGGATTAGAAGTAAATAATATTACCGACGATATAATAAATCAATTTTCGTTAATTGAACAAGATAAACTTTTTGCCAAGGCATTAATTATATTTTGGAAAGAATTCGAAAAAAAAATAAAAAATATAAAAATATACAGATTACACGATATTTTCAAATATTTTTCGGAAGATAATATTGAAAATTTTAAATACGTTGACGATATAATCGAATCCATGCAACATGTATTAATAGATGAGTTTCAAGATATTTCTCCTGAAATAGTTAAATGGATAAAAGGTTGCCTAAAATATCTAAAAAATAAATTTACTAATACATCATTGTTGTGCGTCGGAGATGATTGGCAAAGTATTTACGGCTGGAGAGGAAGTAATCCTGGATTTTTAATTGATTACAAAAAATACTTTCCGTCAAATCCAGAAGCTAAAGAAATTACGATGACCGAAAATTTTAGATGCCACCAAGAGCTTATAGACAAAGCCGAGCATGTCCTTAAAAACGTCAAACTTAAAAAAAATAAACATGGAAAATCAAAATTAAAAAAGGATTTCGACGAGCCTATATTGGAAATTATAAGTATCGATAGCAATGAAAAAGAAGAAAACAAAGCAATAGAAATAATAGGCGAAAAATTTAAAAATACCGGCGAAAAATTATTTGTTATGTCGAGAACCAATGAGAAATATAAAGAAATACAAAAAAACTATAAAAACAAACCAAATAATATTGTTTTTTTTACTTTTCATAGAAGCAAAGGACTTGAGTCTCCACACTGTTTACTAATAGGAGATTGTTATTATAACAGTAAGAATCAATTTAAAAATTTAATTTACGAACTTGCCGGCATGAACCAATCTTATGACGAATCGCAAAGAGACGAAGCAATGAGGCTCGCCTACGTTGCATTAACTAGGGGCGTAAAAAAAGTTTTCTGGATCGGCGAAGAAAAGGACGGCGGTGCTCTATCGAAACTCAAAGATTTAGCATAGATTAAAACTTAACTATTTAATTCCGAAAAATTAAAAAAGTTATTTTAAAAACTGGAGGCAAAAAATGAAAACCGTTATCGAAAAAATCAGGCAAATCGACGCTGACATTTGCGAAAAACATCCAGCTTACGAGCGTTTCGTTAATCTCTTGGGGTTAGAACAAAAATTCGACTTATGGATTTCGAGATTATTTCCGCCGGCAGCCAAATGGTTTACCGACGAAATTACGGTAAAAAGGTTTAGCGATTCGCAAAAGGCGGAATTCTTAAGGTTGTTATAATATGGGATTGCCTTATTATGAATTCTTAGAAAAAGCTTTATTCCAATTTATCGACGAAATAAGTTCAGAAATTACTGGTCAAGAAATTATGATTCCTAAAGTAAGAAAATAAACACAAACACTATGAAGATAGACGAATCTCACATTCATAAATTATCAGAAATTATAACAGGAGATATAACCGATACGCTTTATAGATCAGGCCCGGTTCTCGTCGAATTGTTTAATAGGCACTGCGAGTCCAAAGATAGTTATGCTCAAGGATTTCCTACTAGATATGTGTATGCCGAAAAAAAATTAAAAGAATTAAACGGCACGGATAACCTCAAAACATTACTTGAAGAAGTCGTTGACCCTGTTTTATATATTGACAACAAAAGCGGTGTTCAATATGTAGTTGATAAAATAAATAAAATCATATATTACGACGGATTTGAATTACGTTTTTCTGGTAAAAGATATAAAGTGTATTCATTGGAAAATGATATAAAACCGGATGCCTTATTAAAACTAAACGATGATTATTTAAAAGAGCAAATCGAAAAATGCGATAATAAGATTAAAGATGGTGACTTTGACGGGGCAATTACAAATGCCCGAACTATAGTTGAAACGATAATAAAACATATTTTATCAAACAATAATCAGGAAGACGACTATAAGGGGGACATCTTAGATGGTTATAAAAAAATAAAAGATATTTTAAGGCTAAATCCGTCAGATCCCAAATACCCTAAGTATATAACCAAAATGCTTTCGGGTCTGATTTCAGTAGTGGACGGTATAGCAGAAATGCGCAATAAGATGAGTGATTCACACGCGCGGCGACAGAAACCGGAAAAACATCATGCAAAACTTGCGGTTAATTCTGCAAAAACAATATCGGAATTTTTAATTGAATCTTTCAATAAACAATTTAAATCCACCTAAATTTTGCGTAATAATAAGATTTTATGACAATTACATGGAAAGAAATAGGCGTTATCGCTTCAGTAGTGACGGCTCTTTCGTTTATCGTAGCTTCCGTAATTGCTTTAATAAGCCTTCGCATTAACAACAGGCTGCGCAGGACGGATTTGTTAAACAACTTGTTCGAAAAGTTTTTTTACGATTCTAAATACGCGGAAATAAGAAAAAAAATAGATTATTCCGGCAAGCATAAAGATTTAATGAAACAACTCGAAGACGCTTTAGCTGATAGGAATAACGAAGTATTAGAGGAAAAATGCGTAGATTTTTTCAATTTCTTTGAATTTATCGCAGTCCTTTGGAAACTAAAGCAGCTTAAAATAATCGAAATAAAATATATGTTTGAATATTACGTTAAAATGCTGGATAATAATATTCATACGAGAAAATATTTAGAGGACAACGGGTTTGAAAATCTCCTCGATTTAATTAACGAAATAAAAAAATAATTATGCAGGAAGAAGACAAGGAACACTTATTCGTTTACGGCACGCTTAAAAGCGACATGAATAACGATATGTATCATTTGCTCGCCAAAAACGCCCGATTTATAGACGATGCCGCATGGAACGGGAAATTATATCAAGTCGAAGATTATCCGGGCGCCGTGCCGTCTAATAATCCGTTAGACAAGATTTCCGGAGAGCTATATACGCTTAATAATCCCGAAAAAATACTGCCCGCGCTTGACGAATACGAAGAATGTTCGGATAAATTTCCCGAACCTACCCTCTTTAAAAGGATTAAGGGAGACGTTAAAACCTTATCGGACAAAGGTAAAATCGTAAAAACGTGGATATATATTTACAACCTGCCCATCGATAATTTAGAACAGATTAAATCCGGAAATTTTACTCCCGCTAAAAAATAACATTAAAAAAATCTTAAAACCTACCCACAAAAATTACCACAGTTTTTAAAAATAGATTTTTATGAAGACGGGAAAGTTAATAAATATGGAGCGGGCAACGAGGTTCGAACTCGCGACACCAAGCTTGGGAAGCTTGTACTCTACCAACTGAGCTATGCCCGCTTATATATGTATCTTATTATATATAGTTTATTTATACCACAAAAATAAAAAATTGTAAAATATATCCTTAATCCCG
>JAJYQZ010000095.1 GCA_021794335.1 bacterium | reverse complement strand
TTTCCAAAAGGTCTTTTGCTATCTTTTGCAGCTTTTCGTCTATATTTGCCATATAATGTCCTAAAAATTAAACTTAAATCAGTTATATTATTGTATAGATTCCCGCCTACGCGGGAATGACAGTTGTATAGATTAACGCTTCGCCATCTTCGCCCGCGTTGCAGGCATGCAAAAACAATCGTGCGGGCGAAAATATGTGTCTGACGACATCTCCTGCACGCAAAGGCGGCGTGCGCCTTTCAACGCGTGCCGCCGATATGTGAAGTTTATCCTAAACTTTCCCGCCGTAGCGGGTCGGGACATATGAATTATTATTTGGTTTATTTAATTATTTTTTAAATATATCGCTTGAATTATCATTCAGCGACTTAATCTTATCGGTAAATTCATTAATTACGGAAACCCATTTATTACCCTCCGAGGCGCTAATCCATGAAAATTCAATCCTGTTTAAATCTACGCCCAAAAAACCCAGTAAATCTCTGAAAGCCGCGTATTTTCTTCTTGAATGATAATTTCCGCTGATATAATGGCAATCTCCGGGATGACAGCCCGAAACCAATACGCCCTTTGCCCCTTTCTTAAACGCCTCGACGATGAACAAGGGGTCTATTCTTCCCGAACAGGGGAGTTTTATCACTCTTACATTGTCCGAATATTTCATTCTGCTTGTTCCCGCAAGGTCCGCTCCGCTGTAGGTACACCAGTTGCAAACAAATGCGATAATTCTGGGGTCGCTCACATTGTTTCCGCCGGATTTCACGGGCTTTTCTTTTTTATCTTCCATCTAAAAACAGGCTCCTTTTTTATTTTAATATTATCAGGAATATTTAAATCGCTAAAGACCTAATCTCCGCATATATCTGGTCGTCCATAAATCCTTTGACATCTATCGACTTTGAAAAACAAGCGTTGACGCACGCGCCGCAGCCGGTACAAAGCCCGGGATTAACGCTGGCGACGACTTTTATAACCTTGCCGCTTCTATCCTTAATCTCCTTTCTGCTAATCGCGCTATAGCCGCAAACCCTTTGGCAGTAAAAGCAGGCGACGCAAGTCGCTTCATTGACGCCGGCAATTGTTCCTTCGACCTCGTATTCGTTCTTTGAAAACAGCCCCAGTATTTTAGATGCGGCGGCGGAACCGGAAACAACAGACTCGGGAATATCCCTCGGACCCTGCGCCATGCCCGCAAGATAAATCCCCGCCGTAGAGGATTCCGCTGGACGGAGCTTCGGATGAGACTCCGTAAAAAATCCGTATTTATCATAAGATATGCCGAGCATTTGCGCCGTCTTGTCGGAACCCTTTTTGGGTATGACGCCGGTTGCAAGAACCACCATATCTGCGGCAATCTCAACCTGATTTCCCGAAAGCGTATCGGCGCCCTTAACGATAAGTTTGCCGTTATCTTCGTAAATCTTCGAGACCCTGCCCCTTAGATATACCGCCCCGTCCTGCTCCATTGTTCCCCTGACAAACTCTTCGTATCCCTTGCTTGTCGCCCTTATGTCTATGTAAAAAACATAACTCTGTGAACCGTGAACCTTATGCGCAAATAATTTTGCATGCTTTGCGGTGTACATACAGCAAACCTTCGAGCAATAAGGAACGCCTTTTTCGGGGTCTCTTGAACCTACGCATTGAATAAACACGATTGTCTGCGGGGTCGTTCCGTCGGAGGGTCTTTTAATTACGCCCTCGGTCGGACCGGATGCCGATAAAAGCCGTTCAAACTGTAAGCCTGATACGACATCCTTATATTTGCCGTAGCCGTATTCGCCGTAAAGGGAATTATCCATAAGGTCGTAGCCGGTCGAGGCGACGATTGCGCCGACCGTTTCTTCGATAATCTCGTCCTTTATATCAAAATCTATGCACTTTGGTCCGCATGCCTCATAGCATTTGACGCATTTTCCGCCTTTTTTAAAGTGGAGGCAGACCGACCTGTCCAATACGGGAATAAGCGGAACGGCTTGAGGAAAAGGAACATATATCGCAGTCCTTTCGGACAAATTCACATTAAATTCGCTTTTGACATTTTTATGCATCGGACAGGCATTCCAGCAGTTGCCGCAGCCGGTACAGTCATGCTCGACAACGCTTCTTGCCTTTTTCCTGATTTTTATTTTAAAATTTCCGATATATCCCGAAACATCCTCGACCTCGGAATAAGTATATAGCTTTATGTTTGGATGCTGGTTTACCTCAACCATTTTTGGCGTCATTATACAGCTTGAGCAGTCCAATGTGGGAAATGTTTCGTCGAGCTGAATCATTCTCCCGCCGATAGACGGCTCTTTTTCCACAAGCAAAACCTCTACTCCGCCGTTTGCGATATCCAGCGCCGCTTGAATACCGGATATTCCTCCGCCGATAACGAGCGCTTTTTTGTTTAAAGGAACCCTGACATCTTCGATGGGTCTGTCCCTTTTTACCTTTTCCACCATCATTTTCATTAAATCTACCGCTTTTTGCGTAGCCCTTTCTTTATCCTCGTGAACCCATGAAACCTGCTCCCTTATATTGGCAATCTCGACAAAATACGGATTTAAACCCTCTTTAACGGCAGCTTTTCTAAATGTGTTTTCATGCATATGCGGAGAACATGCCGCAAGAACAACCCCTGTTAATTTTTGTTCTTTAATCATGTTTCTTAAGCTGTTTTGCCCCGGGTCGGAACACATGTATTTATAGTCAACGGCGGTTACGACGCCCGGAACCTTCTTTGCCTCCTCGGTAACCTTAGCGACATCGACGGTTCCCGCAATGTTCGAACCGCACCAACAAACAAAAACTCCTATTCTTGCCATAATATATACCTCTATTTCATATACATTTACTTAAATAAATAATAATCTCAAATAAATAATAATCTCTTTAATTTTGCAATAGAAAATATTTAGATGTTTCTTTTATATGTAAATACTGGATTCCCGCTTTCGCGGGAATGACACCCGCTGGGTTAAAGTTTAAATTCCATTATCGTCCCCACCCGCTTCAGCGAGAATCCAGAAAATAAATTTCTATTGCAAAATTAAAGAATCTTAATTTTTTAATCCTTCTATCTTTCTTAAAACCCTGTCCGCCGCAACCATATGTCCTTCTATTGCAAGGTCTTTCGGATCTATGCCGAAAGAAAGCCCCAGAAGTTCGGTTATAAAAAGTACTGGAAGTCCTATTTTTTCCGAGTATTTTCTCTCGATTTCCCTTTGCCTGACATCTAAATTAGAATGGCACAAGGGGCAGGCGACAACCACAAGGTCTGCTCCGTGTTTTTTAATATCGTACAAGACATTGCCGGTTAAAGCCATTACGACATCCGGTTTAGAAAGCGAGTTGATGGCGCCGCAGCACTCGGTTTTATAAGAATAATCGACAGTCTCCGCCCCCGTAAGACCGACTAATTCATCCATAGACACCGGGTTTTCGGGGTCGTCGAACTGCATAACCTTGGGGGGCCTGACTAAAAGGCAGCCGTAATAAGAGGCAACCTTCAAGCCTTTCAAAGGCTTTTTGACCATAGATTTTATCTTGTCTTTGCCTGCAATCTTAATCAGAAATTCAAGCATATTATTTATTTCCATATCTGCCTTGTAAGACATTTCTATGGAGTCGGTTATTTTCTTTTTAAGAATATCGTCAGATTTAAGCTCGTGATGGGCTGTTTTAAGCCTGTTAGAACACGCGGCGCACGGAGCGAGAACGGATTCATATCCCTCCCCTTCCGCTATTGCAAGGTTTCTTGCCGGAAGCGCTATTGAAAGATCGTGGTTTATGCTGTGAGCCGCCGAAGCCCCGCAGCAATTCCAATCTGGTATTTCTTTAACTTCTATATTTAACGCCTCTAGTATTTTTAACAGCGATACTTCATATTCAAACGATGTCCCCTTAAGCGAGCATCCCGGATAATATGCTAATTTCATATATATAATTTCTCCCCGATATTTAATATTTATTTACTCAAAGTCTTTAAAAATTTTAGCTATTTGATTTAAATCGGAAATTTTTTCCCCATGCATTTTAAGTTTGCCTTTTTCAAGCATTTTGGGGGCTAAAAATATGTCCCTGAATAAATGCCTCGTTTTAAATTTATACTTTCCTATAAGCTCGAGTTCAAATATTCTCCCGTTGGATTTAACATTATCCAAAAAGACCTCGTGAAACATCTGAACCTCTTTTTCGGCTTTTGCCGTTATACCTCTTTTTTCGGCTATTTCTCTTAAAACATCCATAATACCGGTAACTTCAAAACCCTTTGGACAGCGGGTAGAGCAGGTATTACAGGAAACGCAGAGCCAGATAGTCTTGGAATTTAAAACGGTTTCCTCCATGCCGAGTTCCGTCATTTTTATAATCTGGTTCGGGGTATAATCCATCTCGAAGTTGACGGGACAGCCCGCGGAACATTTTCCGCACTGATAGCATTTGGAAAGCTTATCGTGGAGCATCGCCTCCACCTGTGAAACAAAGTTTCTTCTGTTCTGTTCGTTTATAACCGTTTTCATATTAAATATCCTAAAAAATTTTTATTTTTTAAATTTAAATAAAATTATAAGTGCAGTCTTTTTATTTTAGTTTATTTTGAACTTTTAGTCAAGCAAATTTCCGACTTTAATTTTGCAATAGAAGTTTAATTTTCTGGATTCCCGCTGAAGCGGGTTGGGACGATAAGGAAATTTAAACTTTAACCCAACGGGTGTCCCAACCCGCTTCAGCGGGAATCCAGTATTTACATATAAAAGAAACATCTAAATATTTTCTATTGCAAAATTAAAGCCGACTTTTTTATTTACAATTTGCATATAAATCATAGTCTTTGAATTTCAAGACATTAACGGGCACAAGTCCGTCATAACCTTGAAGACTTTCATCTTTTATGTCTTCAAGGTATAAATATGTGCAGCCGTCGATATCGGGGGATTGAAAGCCGGTTCTTGCCTTGACTGTCCTGTTGCTGATCCCGTCAACGATAGCATTATAAGTCCTGCCGATGTGCTTGGACAAAATCTCCGGCAAAAGGTTTCTCTGGGTTTCCATTAATATTTTATACCTTTCGTTTCTAATTCCGGCTCTAATCTTTCCCCGATATTTAAAAGAGTCCGCTCCCCTTTCGTCCGAATATTTAAAAACCCCCAGATTATCGAATTTAACATCTTTAATAAACCCTAAAAGTTCCTCGAAATCCTTATCGGTTTCGCCGGGGAAACCCGTTATAAGAGATGTCCTTAAGGCAACATCCCGAATATTATTTTTTAATTTTTGAATTAATTCTATAATATCTTTTTTTGTTTCCCCCCGCTTCATAAGTTTTAAAACATTGCCGCTTATGTGTTGAACGGGCATATCGATATACTTCAATATCTTTTCTTCGTTTTTCATGAGGCTTATTAAGTCGGCATTAAATAATCTCTTTGACGGGTAAAGATATAAAAGCCTTATCCAATCTATGCCTTTAATCTTCACGAGTTCCTTTAAAAGTTTATATAAACCGTTTTTGATATTTAAATCTAAACCGTAGTAAGATGTGTCCTGCGATATTACTATTAACTCCTTAACCCCGGCTTGCGCCAGACCGGCCGCCTCCCGTTTTATTTCATCCACGGACCTCGATTTATAGCTCCCCCTGATGGACGGAATAGTACAAAAAGAACAGGTTCTATCGCATCCTTCGGAAATTTTGATATATGCGGTTCTCTTCAGATTAAAATGCTCCCTGCCTTCGTTTTCGCAAGACTTAAAATTTTTATTCGTTACGATGCATAGTTCGCTGACTATTTTATCTTCGTCGAATGTTGACAAAAACAGGTCCACCTCGGGTAATTCGTCTTTTAAGCTTTTCAAGTTGTTATTGACTAAGCAGCCCGTAACGACGATATATTTCGGACGCCCCTCTTCCTTTTTTCGAATTACTTCCATAACGGCATCTATGGACTCTTTTCTTGCCGCCTCTATAAACCCGCAGGTATTAATCACGCAAACATCGCAATCGTCCAGATTATATGTAAATTCAACGCCGGAGGTTTTGAGACGGGTAAACATTACCTCTGAATCCACCTGATTTTTTGGGCATCCTAAACTGATAAGATTAAAACGAAGGGCCATAATATAATATCAAAAGGCGTAATAAAATAACTTGACAAATGACTATAAAGTCATTACAATCATATCTAAAGTATCGTAATAATATTTTAACCTTTAATTTTGCAATAGAAATTTAATTTTCTGGATTCCCGCTTTCGCGGGAATGACAATGCAGAGATTGAGGTTTTAACCCAAAAGGTGTCATTCCCGCGAAAGCGGGAATCCAGAATTTACATATAATAGGAACATTTAAATATTTTCTATTGCAAAATTAAAGTTAACTATAAAATTTACAATTAAAATTATAAGGTTATAATATAATATAAAATGTTTTTTAATGCTATTAAAAATTTAAAATCATGCCAAATTTTAAATCTTTTATTAAATCCTTAATATTTTTATTTTTTATACTGTTTTCTTTAATTTTAATTTCAAACCATTCTTCTTATGCGGCAAAAAAATCAAACAAAACAAACGCTGATTTATTAACATTTAACGCGTATAACGACGCACCTAAAATTGATAAAACCCTTCCTGCTATAATAAATTTAAAAACAGCTTTAGAAATTGCGCTTAAACATTATCCCGGAATAATGGCGTCCAAATATTCTTATATATCCTCCATATATACCAAAAATCAATCTCTTTCTTTATATTATCCGCAAATTTCAGGAACCGCCGGGTTTTCTAAGAATTCGGTTATGGATGTCAATAACCAAGGCATAGCTGCCATTAACGGACAGATATACCATGTTAGCGAAGGGAGTATAAACTATTCTTTAAACAATTACTCGGGAAGCGTTAACGCAACTTATATGTTATACTCATTCGGCTCCCGCCATTACAATTATCTTAGCGCATATTATAATATGAAGGGGGCTAAGGCAGGTTACGGCATGACGGTAAATAATGACCTTTACAATGTAATCCTTAATTTTGCCACATATTTTGCGGACAAGGAATTAATGAAAGCCGCTCAGGAAAATTTAAAAAACGATGAAACTCAGTATAAAGCCGCTGCGGCATTTTACAAGGTCGGAACCGGAAATCTTTTGGATGTTGAAACAGCTAAGGCAACGATGGAAACGGCAAGGGCAACCTATATAAACTCGATATACATTGTAAAAATTGCAAGACTGGCGCTGCTTAATTCAATCGGCCTTTCACCGTCAAAACGATACTTGTTTGTTAATACGCTTAAGTTCAAGCCGTTTCGCCGGGCGCTGGATAAACTTATAAAAACGGCAACGAAATTCAATCCGCAATTAAAACAGAGCATATACGCGGTTAAATCCTCTATAGCATCCGTGGGCGCCGCGACAAGCGGATATTTCCCCACCCTTAATGCCGATTTCTCATATACGGGGCAAAACTCCGCCTTTCCGTTAAACAGAAATTACTCCGTCGGCATCGGCATTTCTATACCGATTTTTAACGGGTTTTTAACTCAAAATAAAATCGAATATTCCAAGGCTATATTAAACAGTAATATATGGAACAGGCGGCTTACTAAAGATAATCTTGTTTACGGCGTCTCCGGCGATTATTACGCTATTTTAAATCAATATTCAACGGTAAAGGCGCTCAAATCATCGGCGGATGCCTCAAAACTCGCATATCAGCTTGCGCTAAAAAGTTATGAGGTCGGGGTGGGCTCTATGGTTCAGCTTGTAACGGCAAACGCCCAGTATATATCCGGCATAACAAGCTACATAAACGCCAAGCTTACCTATTTTTACCAAAAAGCCAAGCTTTATTCCGACCTGGGTTTGATGTTGGAACATTATATAAAACGAAAAAACATTTAATAAACTTTAATTTTGCAATAGAAAATATTTAGATGTTTCTTTTATATGTAAATACTGGATTCCCGCTTTCGCGGGAATGACGATAAGGGAATTTAAACTTTAACCCAACGGGTGTCCCAACCCGCTTCAGCGGGAAAGTTTCTTTGAAACTTCACGAGGCTGAAAGCCGAGAGCGAAGCGATAATCCAGAAAATTAAACTTCTATTGCAAAATTAAAGATAAATGGCATTTATAAAGGTACAAAGGACTAAAAATGGGGAAAAATAAAAAAATTATTTTAATAATCGCAGTCATTCTGATTATAATATCGGCTATTTCTTATTTTATAATAAAATCAGGCTCAAAGAAACCGGTTTACGAGCTTTACGCCGTCAAGCCCATGACGATACAAAAATATGTTACGACATCGGGAACCGCAAATCCAATCAATACGATAAATGTGGGGGCTCAGGTATCGGGAAGATTTTCAAAACTTTATGTCTGGTATAACTCCGTCGTAAAAAAGGGACAGCTTCTTGCCGAAATAGACCCTACTCCTTTTATTCAAAAAGTTGACCAGGATAAAGCAAATCTTGAATCCGCAAGAGCAAATGTTTTAAAGCAAAAAGCCCTTCTGGCATACGACAAACTTACATACATCAGGAATAAAAAATTATGGGAAGAAAATCTCATAGCCCACGCGACGGAACAAAATGCGTACAGCATATATCTTCAGGACAAAGCCCAGCTTAAATTCTTAGAGGATGCCGCTAATGCCGTTAAATCCCAGCTTGCTCAGGATGAAACCAATCTTTCATACACAAAGATATACTCCCCCGTAAACGGCGTTATTATAAATGTAAGCGTCGTAGTCGGGCAGACCGTCGCTTCAACCTTCCAGACCCCGAGCCTTTTTACTATAGGAGAGGATCTTAAGGAAATGGAAATATATACCACGACAAATGAAGCGGATCTCGGCGGCATAAAAAAGGGGGACAGGACATCGTTTACCGTATATGCCTATCCCGATAAGACATTTTGGGGATATGTTCACAACATAAGGATAAACCCGACGACGGTTTCGGGAGTGGTAAGCTATAATGTTACGATATACTTTAAAAATCCGGACGGGTTAATTCTTCCGGGAATGACGGCAATTCCCAAAATTTATGTTTCGGAAAAAAAAGGCGTTCTCGGCGTGCCCAATGCCGCCTTAAGATTCATTCCGCCGGACGAAAACAAAGAGATTTTAGACAACTTATCCAAAAAACTGAAGGTCGGCGAGGGCGTCGTATGGGTATTGAAAAACAAAATGCCGGAACCGGTAATAGTAAATCTCGGCATCAACAACGACAGCGACACCGAGATTATTTCCAAAGATATTAAAGCGGGAACGGAAATAATAACGGGCTTAAAATCAAATTATCAAGCTGCCGGGGCGCCGGGAAGAAGATTCTTCTTCTAACAGATATATGAGGGTTAAAAGAAATTTATGAATACCGGAGGAATAAAGGAACAGGTAAAGAGCTACGATATTCCGGGCGGCAATCCCCCTCTAATAAGGCTTGAAAATATCGGCATGATTTATAAAATCGGGGATATTTCTTATGAGGTGCTAAAAGGTATAAATCTTATTGTAGAAAACGGAGAATTTGTTTCCATAATGGGGGCATCAGGCTCGGGAAAATCCACTCTTATGAACATACTGGGATGCCTTGACAGACCTACCGCCGGAAAATATTTTCTTGAGGGCAGAGATGTTTCTAATTTAACTTCCGATGAACTTGCCGAGATAAGGAACAAAAAAATAGGGTTTGTTTTTCAGGGTTTCAATCTTATCCAGCGGCTTTCCATCGTCGAAAATGTCGAATTGCCCCTGTATTATTCGGGCATGCATTCAAAGGAAGCGACGGAGATGGCAATGGACGCGTTAAAGCTCGTTGACCTTGCGGATAAAGAAAACAAATTTCCTAATCAGATATCCGGAGGGGAACAGCAAAGGGTTGCTATAGCGAGAGCGGTAGTAAACAACGCCCCTATTATTATGGCCGATGAACCGACGGGCAACCTTGATTCCGTGAGGGGAGCGGATGTGATGAGATTTTTTAAAAAAATTAACGAAGAAAGAGGGGCTACGATTATTCTTGTATCGCACGATAAAAACATAGCCAATTACGGAAAAAGACTTATAACCGTTAAAGACGGGATAATAATATCCTCCGCCGTTATCGAATCAAAAGGTATGATATAATCATAATATGAATATTAAAATAGCGGGTGAAGTTATATCTTTAATCCTGCGCTAATTAATATAGACTTAGTATATGGATTCCCGCCTACGCGGGAATGACATTGCAGGTTTTTGCCAGTTAATATAGACTTAGTATATGGATTCCCGCCTACGCGGGAATGACATTGCAGGTTTTTGCCAGTTAATATGGACTTAGTATATGCCAAAACGCGTAAAATTTGCATTTTTTCTTGACCTGAAATCGG
>JAJYQZ010000068.1 GCA_021794335.1 bacterium | reverse complement strand
CCAACCTTGAATTAAAAAGAATTAATATTGATATTCCTGTTTGGATTATAGAATCTTTAGACAAAGAGGCAAAGCGCATAGGTATATCAAGACAGGCAATAATCAAAATTTGGCTTGCGGAACATTTATAACAACAAATAATGAAATAAAGAATAAAACAAAGGGGATAGATTTATTTATTCTCCTACTCCCGACTGCGTTTGACAGAGTCGGGAGTTTTTGTTTGCAGTTTTGTTGACCGCTATCCGCAAAATAAATTTGAAAACAATCGATATTAACGGAATTTAAAGCCAAATTCGCAGTTTATTGTAAAATTGTAGGCGGCTAAAACCGAAGGCTTTATAGGTATGTGAACCGGTGAATTATTAATAATATAAATAAATAATATAGTAAATACCTATATTTTAGGCATATTAAATAATTCACAAACGGTCGTGAAATATTGCGAACTATCGTTAATTATTCAAAATACGCAGGATATGGACAGCCAAAAGAAAAAAAGGTCTTTTTTCTTGGCGGTCCTATATTTTAAATTATCCAAAATGGATAGACATATTTATTTCCCTATCTCCTTCAGCGTTTACGGGATAAAATTAAACTACCTTCACAAAATATGCTGACCTAATTATTCTGCTATAAATTTGCAATATCCTTCCAAAATAGGGCGATTGTTTATTTTGGTTAATATTTCAAGAAGTCGTGATTTTAGTTCTTCTATTTCATTTTTATTGGAGTTTAAGTCAGATTTAATGTTTTTGAATTCCTCGGTTTGACGATATTCCAATAGTTCCTGCGAAATGGCAAGTAGCTTTTTTAAGTCTTGTTCGGAACCACCCGCTCGAGTTTTAGGGTTCACACGGTTTTCGATAATTGAATGCGTAGCCCATTCTTCATTTACATATTCCGGTGAATTAGTAGGGGTTGGTTTAATTTCAAAATAATCGTTATCCAACATAGTTGTATTTATACATGGTATTGCATAATCGTCGCAAACTTTCTTAATTCCCAAATTTTTAAGCCAAGAACAATAAATAATTATGAGAAAGGTATGATTATGATATTTACCAAAAGAGTCTTCAATCGTTCTTTTATCGACGCCTTTGCACTTATTTTCGATAATAATTTTAAATCTTTGTTGAATACCCGTAAATATCTCGTGATATTTATTGCTGCATCCCAAAAAAGAGTCAAAATTATCTATAAAACAATCTTTATCTTTGCCTAAATGTTTTTCAAGAAAATCATTATATAGGGCGTTTTTATCACTTATGTCGTCTATAACTGTCGAATTTAAAACAGATATAGATGGTTTTGCAAATTTTTCAAAAAACTTTGGTCTTGTCAAATTAAAATTGTCTTTGTCTTCTATTTTAATTTCCCAGCTATCGCCGTCTTTATTATTAAACTGAGGAATTGAAATTTTGATTTCTCTGTAAGGCATTTGTTCTATTTCTGCTTTTAGCTCTGAAATTACTTTATTTTTTATCTCGATAGAGTGTTCCCTTCTGGAATCTATCGTTAATTGATTTTTAATTATTTTATTCTGTTCCTCACTTATTTCATTCTGCTTTTTGGCTATACCAGCTTGTTTGCTAAATACGCGAAGCTGCAAAAATAAAATAGTGACCGTCAATATACCTAAGATGACATTAAATATAATCATACATCATAATTTTATAATAATTCAAAGCATTTGGGAATAAGAAACTAAATCCCCAAAATTGCCGATAGAAATTATCCGCTCCTCTTCCTACCCCTGTTTAAGAGTAATTAAAGTAATTAAAGTGGGCCAGATTTATTTATTCTTAAAAAACTGGATTAAATTATTGGTTCATTATATATTTCTAATTCGTATTTGTTTTTATTTCTACGAGCTTGATAAAATTTTACGTTTTTATATCCCGCTTTTTCCACTAATGTGCTGATACATAGTTTATCGACATCAGAAATTTTAATGCCAAAAATAATCTCTCTTAAGAGGCTTTTTTCGAATTTTATGTTATTCTTTTCGCATTTATCTATATGGATAAAATCTTTATTAATAATTAATCTTTTTTCTTTTTCATATTGCCAGCAATTATTTTTTCTTTTTAAAGAATTCTCAATTTTTTCTAATTCTATTCTCTTTATTTCAATATCTGACGAAATATCCTGTTTAAAAAAATCATACGCTTCGGGCATATCGTTATTTTCAGGATATTCTACCTTATGCAACGGCAAGGAGATAAGCTTTTTTTATACATACTCGAAGCTATTTCTGAAACCGACTGAATATTAATATCTTTCTCTATATTAGCCGAATTAAAAAATTCCTCTTTAAATAACAGGCATTCTTGATTATTGAACATAAGCAATTTGTCTTTAATTTTAATTTCATCCTTAGAATTGCCATGTTCTTCAATATTTATATTGTGCTCTTTTTCTATAAAATTTTTAATATCGATATTAGATTTAAATCCTATGCAAAAGCCTTTATGATAATCGGCATAGTGGCTCCACATTAAAATATTGTCTTTCAATTCGGATAAAGATAAAACCAATAAATTTTCCGGCGCTTTTTGTTGATTATCCGCAAATTTTTTTTTAGCTTCCTTGTTGTTTGAGTGAATAATTTCAGAAAATTGTTTTTTCTTTGTTTCATCCCCAGGATCCCTTATTATTTTATTAATATCGTCATCGCTGTAATCATCTAAATCTTTCACGTTAACGTAGGAATCGAAAGGATCATTGAAATCTAAAGGACAGGAAAAATGAAGTGCATTATTTATTAAAATTTCAGTTAGCCGTTCATAATTCGTATATTTATAAATCAAAGTTTCTTTTAGCATTTTATTTAAAAATGAATATGGACGGACAAAAGAAAAAGACATTTTTTCTTGGCGGTCCTAAATTTTAATCAAGTCTTTCAAATATCGAAAAATAATCTTTTTTATCAAACTCTACCTTGCCGTATTCCGTTTCTATAACCGTATATGAGTTTTTACTATACTCGGGGTTCTCGATATTAATAGCAATCAACAATTTAACCATTTCGTTAGGATCTATATTTTTTCTGGCATGCCAAATCATCTTGCTTGCATTTTCAAATGTAGCAGGTATTTTGTTTACCGTTATAAATTCCGCAATGTCTTTTTTAATGTTATCGTCGAATATATAATTTCTGTTTTTGTTTACCTTAAGCGGTTTTTTAAAATATTTCTCAAAGTGGAAAAGGGTTCCTGAGTTTGATTGAATTGCGCCGTATTCATGTAGTTGATATAAAAGTCCAATTGTATATTTTTTAACGCCGTTTTTATATAAATACTTAATCTCGTCTTTGTAGTCTATTGTTTCCAGAGCAAAGAAGGTTTCTTTGCGAGAATCGATGATTTCCGGAACAAACTCCGGCTCCGGTTTTTCAGAAATACCGCTTTCATAATTTTTAATAAGCCAATATATCTCATCGGCGGTCAATTTTAAATCACTTTTTTCATTTTCCTCTTTTTCGGTCTCCCAGATTTTCTCGAATGTTGCTCCTCTGGCAGAAAAAATTAAGAAATTTAATCTGCTTTTTATGTCTTCGCCGGTAAGACGGCTTGAAAGACTAACAATATCTTCGGGTTTAAGGGCTTTAAGATAATTATCGATAGTATCGTCTTTAAAATATTTTTCTGTGTCCATTATAAATTTTGTAATTCTTTTTTCAATGATGCTTTCAATTTTTTTTGATAGATTTCGCCCAATGTAGTCAAATCTTACTTTTTTACTGGGTTCATATAACATTTTCCGTCGGGGGTCAATCTGCAAATAATTGGCAATAAAAGTCCAACGTAAACCTGTTTTCTTTAATTCCTCTACTATTTCGGACTTTACAAGCATTATAGATTACCTTCTATTCTAATTATACAGGTTTAAAAAAAAAGCGCAAATAATCTTTAAATTATCGTCATAAAGTCTCGTAAATAAAGCATTTTGTAAAAATAAATACATATGCATTTTTGCCATATGACATTAGAAAAATAAGCTTGTAAAATAATAATATTAATGCACATTTAAACTGATTTCGCTCGGCAAGCGAAATATTTTTAAGCTTCTTAAAAATGATAGTTTTATATATTGTGCATGTATAAAAAAAGCTATCCAGAAGCCCATTAATTTTTTTAAAACAGGCCACTTACTGAGTAAACCGCAAACTAAATTCTAAATTTATAAACATAAACGTTTGCAGGAGCAGGTCTAACGTAGTTTTAGAAAAATTAGTGATGGTAGGTATAATTACAATTTTGAATTATACCGAATAGGAAATGGATCGGATAAGTCCGATTTTTTCTGTAAGTTTATAAGCAGTCCGCAATTTAAAATGGATAGTCCGTTGTGAAATTATTGATTTTGATTGACCTGCTTAGCGCCTTTCTCTATGTTAGGCACATAGAAAAAGGCGCAAATCGTGGAAAATTTCGTTAATTGCGCTGGAGACGGCGGTATTAGCGAACGCGATAAATATATAAGTTCCGTAATTCCGGATTTGCCTTCCGTCGCATATTGCGAAAACAGGTTCAGTATTTAAGACCGGTTACGGTGTATTGGAACACGTTATCACGTTATATAGAGGCAGATATGGGCAAGTTAATCGAGTTTTACAAGGGGCACAGACGTTTATTTTTGTGCCAAAAGCACCAAAATACCAGCCAGACCGAACGGTTCAGGGATATGGTTATTCTTAAATTCCTTGAGTATTGCGAGTCTCAAAAAATATTCCATACGTTGGGAATTACAAAAAGAACCGCATTTGATTTTTTCGGTTCACAAGATGTATTAAGCAAATCAAGCGAAACAAGACGTAAATATTTTTTGGTGGTACGAGAATTTTACCAGAGGAATAAAAAAATAGAACTTAAGAAGGAGGACTGCGGATTATGAACGGCAAAGCACTAAGCATAAAAAATGACAGTAAAATATCTTTTCTTGCAAAAGAGATAACCAAATTTATCGGGCGTGGGTCATCTACTACCGAAAAGCTTGCCACTACGTTAAAGGAAATCGAAGAAAGCTCAGGTATTAAAAGCCTCAAAAACCTTGAACAGCAGCATATTAATCGAATAGTCGAAAATCTCAAAGATAAGGTTATATCAGGCACTATGTCATTATCAAATGCCAATTCCTACGTCTCAAGTATTAACAACATCGTCAGGTATCTTAATAATAGCGAATTACATTCCGTTAAGGCTGAAAACTGTGGATTAAGCCGTAATATTTCAGAAAAGGACTCAATTAATAAAGAAAATAGCAGGGAAGCGGCGACAGCCTACAAGGAATGGCTGGGTCAAAAATACATCGAAACAAAAGACTTAAGATATGAATCCCTGAAACATGCAGTTTCAATTCAGTCCGTGAATTTAAGACTCAGGGAAAGCCTGCTTGTGAAATTAATATCAAAAGATTTGTCAAAAGACATTTTAAAAATAAACGCGAAAGGGGACGGGGCAAAGAATTCGCGGGCAAGGGAAATAAGTTTAACAGTAGAACAAAAGTCTTCTCTTTTAGAAGCGAGGCAGTTTTTGAAGGATAATAATCTTAAGAATCTCAACATTGGAACCGTCCAACAGGGCAGGAATTTTGCAAATAACACATTAAAAAAGTTCCGTGGAGAGACAAACAATTACTTTCATTTCCATGGGGAGCGGCACTATGTTGCGCATCAAGCTTACAAAGCGGCTTGGGAATTAAAAGGATACAATGTTGAGTGCAGGGCAAAAACTGGGGAAAGCAAGCAAAATTGGCAGGATAGAATTGTATCGACAACGGGATTAAGTAAAACGGAATTCATTAAAATGGATACTGAAATCAGATTGAATATAAGCAGAGAGTTGGGACACGAGCGTGTCGAAATTTCAAGCAGATACTTAGGCTAATCATGAAAGAAACATCAAAAAAATTCGTAGAAAAAGAAATTAAAGAAGCCATGCAATCAATGCTTATAAATGCTGATTATCTTAACCCAGTTGTTTTGAAACGTAATGTCGGGCATATATCATTGTGCGCAGTTGATTTTATACCGGGCACTGATATACAGAACAAAATATCTAAAATATGCAGGGAAAAAATAGTATTTAAGGAAAGGAGCCAGAAAGAAATAGATGACAGAAAAATTAAAGCATCGTATGAAAAATTCATGAAGAAGATTCGAAAAACAGCATATCGGGCTTTGCCCGAACCCACTTCCTTTGACGTCAAAGGAAGCGAAACCGGTTGGGTATCTTAAAAACAATAACGATTTTTTAAGGCATTCGCTCGTTGGCGAATGAATGAATAATGATTAATACGGAAAAATTAAAAACTATTGACGTTGAAATAATATTAAATGTTCTCGGACTACCCTATAGAAGAACCGGGGATAGGATTATGGCAACCGCAGCATATCGGGACGAGAATACAGCGAGTATCTCGATTCAAGAAAGATACGGGAAATGGCTTTGGAAAGATTTCGGAAGCGGAAACGGCGGCAGTTGGATTGACCTTGTAATGGCGGTTAAGGATTTAGATTATTTAGACGCTATAAAGTTTTTAAATGATATTGAAAACGCTGAAATAAATAACGGCGGCCAAGAAAAAAGACCTTTTTCTTTCGACCGCCGGGAAGATAAGCCTAACCGTATTGAGATAACCGCTATCGCCAAAATAACCGACGATAGATTAATTAATTATCTGCATTCAAGGGCTATATCGATATCGTTTATGCCGGACTGGCTTAAGCAGATAAATTATTCAGTAGTTAAAGATAATAAGACCTATCTAAATTCCGCAGTAGGCATTAAAAACTCTGCAGGCGGATATGCTATTAGAAACCCAAAAATAAAAATGAATATCGGGAAGAATGCTTATTCTTTATTTTGCAAAGGGTATCAAAGGGAATTGATTTTTATCACAGAGGGGCTTTTTGACGGTTTGACCGTCTCGGAAAAAATGGGGGATAGAATATACGACCTGATAATCTTGAATTCCGCAAATAACTTAAATGATAAAGTTATAGAAACCTTATCGGGCTACGAAAATATAATTTTAGCTTTAGATAACGACACAGCAGGCAAAGAAGCCGAAGATAAAATCGTCCGGCAGGTTAAAAATAGCAAAATACATAAATTAACCTTTAAGGCGAAAGACTTAAATCAAGCCTTTATCTCAAAAGAAAAAATAGGAGTCGCCGTATGCCGATAATAGCCCCTATAACCATTAAACCTGCCGAAAGGCAAAAGGTATTCTGTCCCGTTCTTATGAAAGAATCTGAATGCGAACTAACATCCGGAATTTTTTGCGATAAAAACCTTTCAGAAAAGATAGAATGCGCAAAGGTTCTCGATACTCCGAGTATTTATAATCTAATCCCGCATAATTCATTTTTATACAATTTCGTGGGATACTGCAACGGAATAACGGACGCACCCGATATTTTTGCATTCAGTGCAGGGCTAACCGCAATCGCCGCTATTTTGCAAAAAAATGTTTTTATGAAATGGGCGGGCGGCAAGTTATATCCTAATATGTATATATTGCTAATCATGAAAAGCGGCGGAAGAAAAAGCACCGTTTTAAGGGTAGTAAAGCAGATACTCGAAAAGTTCGATACTACTGACGGTTCGCTCATATTCCCATCGGACATAACGCCCGAGGCATTTTACATGATTGCTCAAAATAGACCTTACGGTAGTTTTTTCCACGGCGAGTTCGGAGGCTGGCTCAAAGGATTAGACAGAAGCTATAACAAAGGTTTTAAAGAATTTCTGACGGACGTTTACGACGGATTTTCCCAGAAAAAGCTAATAAAAGGGCCTAACGGAGGCGGACAACTTTATTGCGTAAACGAACCCGCTATTAATATTTTAACCGCCTCGACTATTTCATGGATTGCAGGGAACATAAAAGAGACCGACCGCCAAAGCGGGTTTATGCAGAGGTTTACCATATTCTACGCACAGCAGGATAAAACGGAAATAGCCCTGCCTATTAACCCTGCCCAGCCGGAGAATCTATTCAACGAATTAAAAAATATGTCTAACATCAAAGGCGAAATCAAGTTATCCGAAGAAGCAAGGGAAATTTATGAAGGATTTTACCATAGCGAAGACGAGTCTAAAAAAAGACAGTCTGAAACATACGGAAGTTTTCAGGCAAGGTTTTTTACGCTTATAATAAAAATCGCCATTATTTACTGCGTTATGAGGAAAGATAAAATTATCGAAAAAGAAGACATGGAATACGCTATACAGTTAAAATTAATCCTCGAAAAACATCTTTATTCCGTTTACGACAAGCTAATTAAAGACAGAAACCAGGAGATGCTGAACAAAATTCTAAACATAATCATAGACAACGGCGGGACTATCGAAAGAAGCAGGCTTTTGCGCTATACGCATATGCTACGAAAGGATTTCGATAATTTTATAGAAACCCTGATTGAGAGAAAGTCCCTTGCCTTCCATACAGAAAAGACGAAAACTAAATCCGCCGTTTTTTACAAAATAATAGGAGATTAAAATTTTTTCTTGGCGGTCTTAAATTTTAAATTCTTCACAGAATAGTTTTTCAGGTAAGGCTTTAAAATAGCGGTATTTTGGGGAACATAAATAAATAATTCACAAATAGTTCACGGAGTTTAATTTACGCAAGACTGAATATCCATAATGCTTTGAGGCGAATAATTCACAAATTCACAGGTATTTTTAATAAAGTTAAATATAACAATATGAAAAAACTCTTAACCGTAAAAAATGTTGCGGAAATGCTGAGTGTTAGCCCAAAAACTTTGTATCAATGGGCAGAGTACGGTTCTATCCCCTGTTTTAAATTAAACGGCGCTTTACGGTTTGACGAAGAAAAAGTTATGGAATGGGTTAATTCTAATGAAAAAAATCCTATTATTAGATATAATAACATTAAAGGTGGAGTGCCCATTTATAAAAGGAGGTGTAATTAAAATATGGGCATCTTCAAACGGAAGGGGTCAGGTTTTTACTGGCTCGACATAATTGCGGGCGGTACAAGGATAAGAGAATCGGCTAAGACTAAAAATAAAAAAGAAGCCGAAGCTATTTACGCCAAAAGATATTACGAAATTGCAAACGGAATAGCCCAAAATTCCGAACCTGCTGCAGAAAAAAATAGATTTATTTTTGACGAACTTGCAGAAAAGTATTTGTCTTGGGTTTACGGTAAACAAGTATCTTACGGCAATAAAAAATCCAATATAGAAAACTATTTTCTCGGCAGGATTAAATATTTAGACGAGATTAAAATATACGACTTGGAAAAAATCCAAAGCGAAATGATTGCAAAGGGACTCGCAAGGTCGTATATCAACAAATGCTTTACGACGTTTAAGCATATGTTTACGAAAGCTCTCGACTGGGAAATGATAGACGAAGCCGTTCTGCAAAGAATTAGAAGGGTTAAAAATCTTAAAGGCGCAAATAAAATCCTAAGGTATCTTGCAAAAGAAGAAATGGAAGCTCTCGTTTCCAACTGTCCGCCGCATTTAAAGCCGATAGTTTTAACCGCTTTAAATACAGGCATGCGCAAATCGGAAATATTACATCTAACGTGGGATAGGATTGATTTAAAAAACAGGCTTATTTTATTAGATAAGACTAAAAACGGCGAAAGGCGAGAGATACCTATGAATAACCTAATGATTAAACTATTTTCTTCTTTGCCGAGACATCTTCGGGTTCCGTATGTTTTTTACAACGATAAGCTAAAGCCTTACAAAAACGTTTCGGAAAGTTTTCAAACTGCTCTTAAAAAGTCCGGAATAAAGAATTTTAGGTTTCACGATTTAAGACATACCTTCGCTTCAACGCTTGTTATGGCGGGAGTAGATATAAGCTCGGTTTCGGAGCTATTGGGTCATACGAGTATAAAAATGACGCAAAGATATACCCATTTATCGCCGGCACATTTAAGAAAAGCGGTCGAGATTTTTGAAAATGTCACATTTTCGTCACAGTTTGATGAAAATAGAAAAGTTGAAGATTTATAAGTTATTGGTTTTGTTAGGTAAAACGGTAGGAAATTAGTCTGCCCTATTAATCTAGCTTAAATACGTAGGAATCGCTATCGCCGCCAAGATACCTATAATGGCGATGACGATTAAAAGCTCGATCAACGTAAAACCTTTCTTTCCTTTTAATCTGTTAATGTTCATTTTTGTTACCTCCTTAAAGCTTAATGATTTATTTAATTAGTAAAATCTTTAAATATGTATCCAAAATTAACCCCATTAGCAATTTTATGCTTAAAATAATTTAATAAAATCAATATGTTACATATATGCAAAATAGGGTGAAACCCTTCTTTCCCTTTAATCTGTTAATGTTCATTTTTACTGCCTCCTTAAAAAGTTAGATATGTTAATTTGGTTAATTTAATCCGCAAACAATTATTTTATTTTTTTATTTGTTTTTAC